>BNUT01000029.1 GCA_025997555.1 Spirochaetia bacterium | reverse complement strand
ACGGATCTCTAAAAAATGGACAATGCCGATACGGGATTGGGGCGCTGCTCTCAATCAATTCGCTATCA
The DNA here is from genome assembly GCA_025997555.1 of Spirochaetia bacterium. Lineage (GTDB taxonomy): Bacteria > Spirochaetota > Spirochaetia > Treponematales > Breznakiellaceae > BNUT01. Next base: position 19,671 of record BNUT01000029.1, on the reverse strand, counting down.
TCTATGGGGACCGCCTCCCCCTATGATGCGGCTGTTTACACAGAAATATTTACAAGCTCGTATTTTTTATGAGCCTGTAACAACATACTTATCATTTTTTTCTAATGTAGAAAAAATCCAAGTTTTATTGAAACTGTCGTATGTTTTAAATTGTTTATTAAAACCCTCTAACGCAAAGTGAAAAGCTTTTTCTATCTCGGTTTCAGGATGCTTATTTATATCAAAAAACTGCGCCTTTATCTCATAATCAGTTTGAAGCTCCATCTCATCAATCAAATCTTCAGGAAAAGAAAAATCATCTCCTTTTTCACTACAAATAATTTTCATTGAATCCCACCAGAGTTTATCAAAATCATCTTGTGAAGTGATTTTTTTATATTCTCCTGTCACTTTATACCCGTTGTTTTTAATCCAATGGAAACACCCTGCCTCTTCTCCATTGTCAGAAACAGCTTCTTCGACACTATAAATGGGTTCTTCGTGAGAAGATATTATAACAGAAGGTATCATACCGGAAACTATGCCCCTCCATGTCTTTTCTCTGTCACTGTCTAAAAATTGTATTTCTGTACCTATTCCAATTGGGGGTTTCCAAACTTGATAAGGAGGTTGAAATTCTTCAGTAATTTGTATTTTACACTTTCTGTCCATTATTTATTATCTCAACTGTCAAGTTAGGTAAATACAATCAAACCAAAACACACTGTTCCAACAACACATTAAACATATTTGTATCAAGTCTTGTATTCTGTCTGAAACAAAACTCATCCAAATAAGTTTGCAAGTATTCTCCAGAAATATGATGATATACACCTATTATTCCCCTTTTTAAAATACCCCAAAAATTCTCAATCCCATTTGTACTTATGTCAATTCCATTGTAACTTCCAGCAAAATATTGACCCTTTGAATGATTGACGGTTAGATGTGTATATTTTTTATTTAATGGTTCTTTATCAAGACCATTAACTGCAAGTTTCTTTGTACCTTTTCCTCTTTTGTTTTTTACTTTTTGTTTTGCTATATCGTTTCCTTCATTATTACGAACAGCATTTGATTTTCTGGGTTTCCCTCCTGCATAGGTCTCATCAACTTCAATAACTCCCTCAAACATCCATTCTGTTTTTTCGTTTGCCATTGCTTTTCTTAGTTGGCGTAACATTTTCAGGGCCGTTACATAAGTTACTCCGATTTCCCTTTGCAACTGGCAGGCCGATATTCCTTTTCTGCCGTTAGTGAAATGTTTTATTAGAGTTGTTCGATAATTTCAGTTATCGAACAAGTCCATTGTTTCAAACCAGCGACTCATGTCAATATGGGTGTGCTCAAAAATTGTGTCTTTAAAAGGTGAGAATGAGTTGTTACATGAGTTGCATTGAAAAAATTTTGGTCTGGCACTATATCTGCTGATTTTTACTTTCCCTCCGCAATGGGGGCAGGTTAAACCATCTGGGTAACGTATATTTAAGAAGTGATCTATGGCAGATATTTTATCAGGAAACTTTGTGTAAGATTCTCGTGTTGTCATTGAGTTGACGGCTCTTTCGCTCCTGTTCGTCATGGTCCCTGCTTCCCTTAATTTCCTTAAATTCCCATACAATAGAGATTAAAAAGTAGTTTAGGAAATTTGTTTTTTTACCGAATTTTTCCTGTATTTCAGGGAAGGACATACCAAAGGGGACAAAAGAGTGTTGAAAACCTTTAATTTGTTTAGGGTAAATATGGATATATTAGTAATATAGGATTAGCAGGATATATGGGTATTTTATGTATGAAAATATACAATTGCGTTAAAATATTCCTGTTGGCAATGCTGGCGGTAACGCTGGTGTTTGGATTGGTTCTGGTGGGCTGCGGTACAACAGGCGGGAACAGAACGCCGCCCACACCGGATAAACAGGCAGAACAATTAGCCGCAGACCTCAACGCCATCAAAGCGGGGAGCGCAATGGCGGACGGCGCCATGGTAAGTCACCGGCGAGGTGTATCTCAAAACCAGCCTCACCGTGCCTGAGGGTGTTACGCTTGACCTGACGGCAGACAAGGTGAAGTTCGAGCTGCAGAACGGCGCAAAATTGACCGTGGACGGTACGGTGAACACCAGCGATCACGGCGGCGGCGAGTTTGTCATGAAAGGCGGCGTACCTCAGACCGGTGGCAGCGTCATTTTTGATGCCAAATCTTTGGGTGGAAAAGTGGTTAAAAATCCTTAAGTTTCAAGTGTTATTCATAAATACATTGCCGGTAAACTTATTGACGAACAGGCAGTACTCAAATCAATGCAGTTGCTCAGGCGATAAACCCTATGATATATCCCCACCAGAAAAAGGTGACTGTCACCGGCTTAACACCTGACACCACAACCCCGCGCTTCCCCCCACAGACAAATTCCCCCAGCGTACCCGTGGGACTGTACGGTTGCAGGAAGGCTGGGGACTTAGGCTATGACTGTTGGGCCTTTTCGTAGCTTTTGTACAAAAACCTGCGGATCTTCTGCTGGGCGTTTTTCTCAAAGGGCTCACGGCGGAGGACAAAATCGGTGATCTTTTTGTAGCCCACCAGGGTGCGGTTTACTTCCTCAATTTCTTTTTTGATGAGGTCCGAAAGGAAACTGTCATCCAGTTCCTGTTTGGGATAATCCAGCGCAAGGGTTTCAAAGTTGGGGACCGTGACGGCGACGATCTGCTCGCCCCCGAATTCCTCTTCCTTGCGGCCGACGATGAGAATTTCTCCGATGACATGGGAACCGTCAAAATGGGCTTCGATCTCTTCGGGGTAAATGTTCTTGCCCCCGGAACTGACGATGAGGTTTTTTTTCCGGCCGTTGATGTAGATGTAGCCGTCCTCATCCAGGTAGCCCAGGTCCCCGGTTTTCAGGTAGCCGTCGGGGGTGAACATCTCTGCGGTGGCTTCGGGGTTTTCGTAATAGCCCAGCATGAGCGAAGGGGACTTTACGGCAATCTCGCCGTGGCCCGCTTCATCCTGATTTTCCTGATCGATAATTTTTACATCAGTGTATTTTACCGGGAGCCCCACCGACGCGTTCCGCCGATGCCAGGGGGTATTCACACTGATAAGGGGGCTGTTTTCGCTCATCCCGTAACCGTGGACCATGTTGAAACCAAAGGAATCGAAAAAGTCCGCTGTTCGGGGGTTAAGGGGGCCGCCCCCGGCGACCATTATCCTGATGGAAGAAAGGTTCGTCTTTTTGCGGATAATGGAGAGAGCAATCCGCCCAAACCGGATCTTTCCCTTTTTTGCACGGGCCAGTGAAATTTTCCGCAGCGCGTTAAAAATTGCCCGTAAGGGGGGTGAGAGTTTTTGGAAGCCCTGATCGATGGCGGCCATTACCTTGTCGTAGAGGAGGGGCACCGCGATAAGGAAGGTCCCCCCGGCGTCATGGATATCGTCAATTACCACCTTGCCTACCAGTTTTTCCACGATGATGGTACCGGCCCCCACGCTGAGGGGGGCAAGGAAGGAACAGGTGGTGGGGTAGGTATGGTGCAGGGGCAGCACATTGATGAACACATCATTGGGATAGGCCCGCAGGGACCGGATCGCGGCGTTGACATTGGCAATGATCCCCTTGTGGGGAAGGGTGACCCCCTTGGCAAAACCGGTGGTCCCGCTGGTGAATACTATCGAAACCGGGTCGTTCTCCGCCACATCCGCCACGGCGGGCAAGGGCTGTGCGGCAGCGTCCAGTCCAAAACTGTCCCAATCGCTTGCGGGACTTGAGCCGCCATCAATACCCTTGGCGCCTTCTTCGGCTTTGCTGATACAGACCTTCGTCTTTATGGCCAGATCGGCGCCAAGGGAGTCCGCAAAGGAGCGTTTTCTGCCGGAATAAAAAAAGGCCTTTGCTCTGGTTAATTTGATAATATTGAGGCATTCGTTTTCGGAGACAAGAAAGTCCACGGGGACGATAATCAGGCCCGCGATGGCCGCGCCCATCCAGACCGCCATCCATTCGGGGCGGTTTTCCGCCCAAAGCACTACCCGGTCGCCCTTGCGCAAGCCCGCCGCGAGGAGGCCCCGGCCTATGCGGCGGCATTCCGCCGCAAACCGGGTGTATGTCCAGATGGTAAAGTCCTTCTGTTTTCCTGAGCGGTAAAAAATGGCGGAATTCTTTCCCCATTTCTTTTCGTTTTCATCAAGCCACGCGATAAAATTGGGGTGAGGCATGTCCGGCCAATCGGCAATGTAATCTGAAAAATTAAGCATTTATACAAAATAACACTTTTTGTATTATTTGTCGAGATGCTTCTCAAGCATTAGAAATCCGTGTTTGCCGCTTTTTTTTACTTCATACATGGCGGTATCCGCCGCCTGGATAAGCCTCTCAAAGGGCATGTCTCCCTGGGGAATGGGGGCCGCCCCAATGCTGATACTACAGGGGACCGCGTGTTCCTCCAGCATCCAATTTGCGTTGAAACGGCGGAGCAGGATATCCCGGATATTTTCCAGGGCGGCGGGGCCTGTGTTTTCCGCAATGATCACGAATTCATCCCCTCCGTAGCGGTAGGGCATCCCCAGGGTTCCCCGCTCGCCGTAGAGGAATTCTCCGATGTTGAAGAGCAGGGCGTCCCCCGCCAGATGCCCCAGGGTATCGTTGGTAAGTTTGAAATCATCAAGATCCATGAAGAGCAGGTACCCTGAGGAGCCGTTTTCCTTCATCCGTTTAAGGCTTTCCATGATATCGGCTATGAATTTCCGCCGGTTGGGTAGACCGGTCAGGGGGTCGTTTTCCGCCATCTTTTGTATTGATTCAAGGGCGCTTTCAAGCCGTTTTTGGTATATCCGGATCTTGATATGCCACGCCAGCACCGAAAGCACCGCATCGGCGTCGTCGATTGCATGTTTGCTCAGGCGGACCGGATGCCGCCGGTCCATAAGCCCCACAAAGGCGATGAGGTTTTTCTGTTCAAGGATCACCGGAACCATGATCAGGGTCTTGGCGGAAAAAAGTTCCAGGAATTTCGTCCCCAGCGGGGTTTGCCGGGAATTGAGGTAGACAATTTCGCCTGAGTGTTTCACCAGTTCTTCAATCTCTTCCCCGCTCAGGTAATCGGAGAGGAGAAAATGATCCTTGAATTGCGCGTTCTCATGGGGATACTTTTCGCAAAGATGAAAAACCTGGGTCTCATCCGCTTCGTAGACAAAACCGGAGTAGAGCCCGAAAAAGTCACAGGTATTCTTCAAAATATCCGAAATGGAAAGGTAGGGGTCCTGATTGGCGCCTAATTGCCGGAGGATCCTGACAAAAAAATCCTTTTCCTGCTCACTGGAAATACCTGCACTGTCCATAGTTATTCCTTCTTTACAAAAGTACGCTCAAGCTGCCGTATACGGTAAACGGCGTACAGTTCCTTTCCGTATTCGGTTATTTCCCAGAGTTCATTGTCCTTGCCGCCGTTTTCCGTATCGCCCCCGGTGCATTTTACCAGGCGGAGCAGGGAAAAATCCGCCATAATTTTTTTGATCGTGTTGGAAGGGGTAGGGTAATCCTTGCGGACCGTTTTTTCCAAATCCGGGTTGAGCACATTCCCCAGGAACCGGGAAATTTCCACCGTATTTTTCCCCAGGGCGAGTTCCGGGGCCAAAATATTGAAGACCCGCAGATACCGGAATTTCCGGGTGTTTTCCCAGTTCTCCCCGGAAGTATAGTAAAAACTGATGGCCACCCGGTTCAATACCAGCACTTTGAGGGTGTGCCGTATCTGTTCCCGCACACCGGCCAAGATTTTGCTGCCCTCCAGCTTGATTCGCCGCCTGAAGTCCTCGTTTTCACTGCTCAGCCGGGCAATTTCATTGGCCACCACCGGATCTGCCGCCTGTGTTGCCGGGATCCAGCCCGGCCGGGGATCAAGGTTGATAGCCTGAATCAAAAGATTCTGGGCCTTTTGGCGCAGCTCCGCCGTATTAAGCCAGGTTGCAGAGCAGCCCCGGCGGAGGGAAAGCTCGCCCCGCAGTTCGGCCTTAAAATCATTCAATTTGCGGATAAGGGCCGGCTCGGTTTCCTTTTTTGTCCCCTTCCACCGTGCTTTTTCATCAATAATAAGGGAGATAACCGGAACCCCGCACCTGAGCGCCTGGGTATATTCACTTTCCGGCGCCTCACCGTACCGGTGGGCAATAAGGGAGATAAAATAATCACATTCCCCGATAGTTTTGTTTACAAGAGCGGTGTTGTTTTCGTCTACTGAAACCGGGATATGGCCCATTTCCATAACGATTCGGGGTAGCTCCTGGCGTTCATTCTTCAGATCATCCGGTGTAGACCCGATAAAAATCAGGTGTTTCTTCGACATCCGCCACTCCTTAAAACAATTCTCCGACTCTTATTACAGTATCGGTAGTGGACGAACTTCGCATAATACCGTAATATAGATGTATGTTTGGATTTTTAATCAAAAAGACCTTTTTTGATATATGGGACAACCTGTTCAAGGTGGCCCTGATCAACATAGGCTTTATTGCCAGTGTGGCAATTCCGGTTTTTATCCCCGGTCTTCTCCTTTCGGTTCCGCCGCTGTCCATCGCTGTATTGCTCATCGGTATCCTCTGGTGCAGTGTGTACCTTTCCGCTGCGGCCATGGTCCTTAAGCGGGTGTCCGATTACAGTTCCTTCGGCTTCGGCGATTTTTTTCAGGGCCTTAAAGAGTCCTGGCCCGCAGGTATTCTCATAGGGGGCGCCATCTTTGTGGTATATTTCCTGACCACGCTGATCATTCCCTTTTATTTGGAGATACCCTCCATGTTTGGTCTCCTCCTTGCGGCGGTGATTTTCTGGACCATGGCGGTGGGGATTGTTTCCCTCCAGTTTTTTTTCCCCATCCGTGCCCGGCTGGACGCGAATTTACTCAAAGCCTTCAAAAAATGCTTTATCATCTTTTTTGATAACCCCGGTTTCTGTATTTTTTCCCTTATCCACAACCTGATCATCCTGGCGATCTCCGGCTTCCTGGCCTTCCTCTTTCCCGGCCCTGCGGGGGCTCTCCTCTTTCTTGACGAAGCCCTCCGTCTGCGCCTCCTGAAATACGACTGGCTCGAAGAAAACGCACAAGACCCCGCTCTCGCGGGGGACAAACCAAGGCGTCCCAAAATTCCCTGGGATGCCCTTCTTATTGACGAACGGGAACGTACCGGGACCCGGTCCCTCAAGAGTTTTATCTTCCCCTGGAAAGATTAAAGAGGCCGTCACGGACACCGCCTCACAGCCTACGGGACCGGCAAATCCGCTTCGACATCGCCGTTAAGTTTAACAACGGCCGTCCGGGAAATGTCGAGATGACCACCAATTTTTGAGGAAAACATAAACAAACATCTGTCCCCCTCACAGATGCAAGAGGCAAAGGATATTGAAAAATCAACATACCCCGCCGCAAGCAGCGGGGTATGTACCCCTCGCAACGAATCAAATCGATGAATATAAACGAAACTTGAAGAAAGTGGCGGAGCATCGGCTTGAAAAGGGCGCGAATGTAAAACGGAACTATTGTATATAGATTTAGTGCGGAATATAGAAAAGATAGGCGACTGCGCCTTTAGTATTTCTAAAAAACTTGCTCAGAGGATTGTATAAAGGGGTATAGTCTTTATCCTAGAGCAATACCCGGAAGGTACTGCCGTGATCGCCGCTGCCATCCGCAGTAATACTGCCACCATGGGCGGCAATGGTCAGCCCGATTCCTGCGCCACCGGAACTGCGGTTCCGAGATTTGTCGGAACGGTAGAACCTTTTGGTGCACAAAATACATCCCCATGGCTTCAAGGATGATCACATCAAAATTTTCGGTAGACGGATCGTACTGATCCATAACGGAATTGACGATTTCCTCACTCTGAACCTGTATGTTGCTGCGGACGTAGCCGGAAAAAAGCTGGGTCCCGATGAGGTTTATCATAATGCCCAGGGTGAGCACCGCAAGGCAGATGAACAATGCGTAGGTTAGTACCAGTTGGTTTTTTAGGCTTATCATCTTACTTCTTCGCCAAAGCGGTAACCCATGCCGTAGACCGTCAGGACATACCGGGGGGATTTTGAATCCTCCTCAATTTTCTGCCTGAGATTTTTGATATGTGAATCCACCGCCCGGTCAAAGCCGTCGTATTCATCGGATTTAACTGCGGAGATGATTTCTTCACGGGTGAAAATTTTCCGGGGCGATGACATAAGGAGGCTGAGGATTTTGTACTCATTGGGGGTAAGGGTGATATCTTCCCCGTTCCGGCTGACCCGGCGGTTTTCCTGATCTACCGTAAGATACCTTGCGGAGAGGACACAGTTTTTCTGCGGATCGGTTCCTCCGCTCACACCGGAGCGGCGCAGTATTGCTGCGACACGGGCCATGAGCTGCCGGGGACTGAAGGGCTTGGTGACATAATCATCGGCGCCCAGATTAAGCCCCCGGATGACGCTGGCCTCATCAACCTTGGCGGTCATCATGATGATTGGCACACCCGCGATTGGAGGCGGCATTGAACGGACCTTGCGGCAGAGTTCCTCCCCGGTAAAATCAGGCAGCATCAGGTCCAGCAGGATAAGGGACACGGCGTGGCTTTTCAACAAAGCCATCGCTTCCTTACCGGTTCCCGCACAAAGCGCCTCGTATCCGCTCTTTTCCAGATAGGACTTTACGATGTCGAGAATTTTTTCTTCATCGTCAACAACGAGAATTGTCGGCATTGCCGTCGGCTTCGCCGGGATCACACGACTTCGTAGCCCGCTTCGGTGACCGCTTCCTTCATCGCCGCAAGGGTAACCGCCGCATCGTGTTCCACATCGGCGCTGTTTTCTTTAAGGCTTACCTTCGCGGATTTCACGCCGCTAATTTCTTCCAGTGCATCCTTCACATGCTTTACGCAATGATCGCAGGACATTCCGTCAATCTTCAATAAGGTCTTCATATATACTCCTTAAATAATACTACTATTTTAGCGCGCTTGGTTTAAAGCCCCGTAAACGCAAAGCGTTACTGAGCACCGACACCGATGACATACTCATGGCAAGTGCGGCGATCACCGGGTTGAGAAGGGGGCCGCCGAGGACAAAGAGCAGGCCCATGGCTACAGGGATGCCCAGGGTGTTGTAGGCAAAGGCCCAGAACAGATTCTGCTTGATGTTGACGATGGTCTTGCGGGAAAGTTCGATGGCGGTTGCCACGTCCCGCAGATCGCTTTTCATTAATACGATGTCAGCGCTTTCCATTGCAACATCAGTGCCGGAGCCGATGGCCATGCCCACGTCGGCTTGCGCCAGGGCCGGCGCATCGTTGATGCCGTCCCCCACCATGGCGGTTTTTTTGCCCGCCTCCTGGAATTTTTTTACTTCCGCTGCCTTGTCCTCCGGGAGCACCTCCGCCAGCACCGTGTCGATTCCAACCTGTTTTGCAATGGCGTTTGCGGTGCGCGTATTATCTCCGGTGATCATCGCCACTTGGACCCCCAGTTTGTGGAGCCTCTGTATTGCCTCGGCGCTGGTGGCTTTTACCGTGTCCGCCACGGCGATGATCCCCGCAAGTACGCCGTCCACCGCAACGTACATCGGCGTCTTACCCTCTTCGGCAAGATGTTGTGCCCTGGCGGCGGCATCCGCCAGGGGGATGTTTTTTTCGGTCATGAGTTTTTCATTTCCCAACAGCACAGTTTTACTGCGGATCACCGTTTGTATGCCGTGGCCGGGAATGGCCTCGAATTCTTCCGCCGGGAAAAGCTGCAAGCCCTGTTCCTCCGCCGCGCGGACAATGGCTTCACCCAGGGGGTGCTCGCTGCCCTTTTCACCTGAGGCGGCAAGCTGCAAAAGGGAATCAGATGAGAGTTTATCATTACTAATGAGGATGTCCGTTACTTTCGGCTTGCCTTCGGTGATGGTACCGGTTTTGTCCAGAACCACCACGTTGATCTTGTGGGCGGTTTCCAGGGCCACGCCGCTCTTTATCAACACGCCGTACTGCGCACCCTTGCCGGTGCCCACCATGATCGCGGTTGGGGTTGCCAGCCCCAGGGCACAGGGGCAGGCGATGACCAGCACCGATATAAGTATGGTAATGGAGAACGCGACCGTCTCCCCGGAAAGGAACCATGCCCCTGCCCCGACAAGCGCCAACAGTATTACTACAGGGACGAAGTAGCCGGAGATGACATCCGCGAGCCGGGCGATGGGGGCCTTGGAGCCCTGGGCGTTTTCCACCAGCTTAATGATCTGCGCCAGGGCGGTGTCCTTGCCCACACGGGTGGCCCGGTACTTTACGAAACCGTTTTTGTTGATGCTGGCGCCGATTACCTGATCGCCTGATTTTTTCTCCACAGGAATACTTTCACCAGTAAGCATGGATTCGTCCACTGCGGTAAGCCCTTCGATGACCGTACCGTCCACGGGGAACTTTTCTCCGGGCCGCACCACCACGATGTCCCCAACTTCAACTTCGTCCAGGGGGACCTGCACTTCCACGCCGTCCCGGATTACCGATGCCTGTTTTGGTGCGAGACCGATGAGTTTTTTGATCGCCTCCGAGGTTTTTCCCTTGGAGACCGCCTCCATGTATTTCCCCAAAGTGATCAACGTTAGTATTACAGCGGCTCCTTCAAAGTAGAGTTCGTAGTCCACGTTGCCGTTAAAGAAAATCTGATACACCCCGTAGAAACTGTACAGAAACGCTGCAGAGGTTCCGATGGCGATAAGGGAATCCATGTTAGGGCTGAGTTTTACCAGATTGCGGAAACCCACGGTGTAGTACCTGCGTCCGATGATGATCACCGGAGTACAGAGCAGAAATTGTATCAGTGCAAACTGTTTGGGGTAGCGCATGGTGTTGAGCAGGGGCGGCAGGTTTACCCCGGCCCATTCCAGGATCATGGGAACCATTGCAATGAGGAGCAGGGGGAGGGCGAATACTGCCGACAAAATGAAGCGCCGCTTTAATGCGCTGATTTCACCCTGTTTTTTATCCGCCAGTTCATCATCACTAACATCTTCAAGGGCCTTGTAACCCGCCTTGGTAACCGCCGCTTTGATGATTGCCGGGCTTAACAGTTCCGGGTCAAAGGTGATGTTCAGTTTTTCTGTGGCAAGATTCACGTTGGCCTCGGCGACCCCGGAAAGTTTTTTTGTTACCCGCTCAACAGTTTTTGCACAGACGGCGCAGGTCATCCCCTGAATGTTAAAAACCTTGCTCACCGATTGGGTCAGGGCCTTGTAGCCCGCCTTTTCAACCGCATCCTGAATCGTGCGGACCGTGAGTTCCCCGTCATTAAAGGTAATGCTGAGTTTTTCTGTGGCAAGGTTCACATTGGCCTCGGTCACGCCGGGGAGTTTTCGGGTCACCCGCTCAACGGTTTTTGCGCAGACGGCGCAGGTCATCCCTTCTATCGTCAACACTTTACTGGTCATGCTTTGTCCTTTTCAGTTTACCAGCGAATAGATATTCACCAGTTGATTGGGATTCGATCCCATCCCCATACCCATGTCGTCCGCCGCCCTCTGAAAGAACCAGCCTCCCTCAAGTTTGGCAATATCCAGCCCCGCCGCAATCAGGGGGTCTGCGGGGATCACAAAGGTGATGTCCGCGTCAGTTAAGCCAAGCTTCTCGGTCCACTGAACCTCGAATGGGACTTCATCCTTTTGATAGAGATAGAGCCTGAAATGCTGCAAATCCCCGTGGTATTCTACCAGATCGTTCTTCTGTTTGAGGATGCGCCGCAGCGCGTCCTCGGAGCCCTGGGCGTTTTCCTTTTTACTGCTCACGTCGAATGGATGGAGCAGCAGGTCCGGGAGGGATTCGCCGCCCTCGACCTTGGCGGCCTGGAAAACATAACCCGTGCCTTCAAGCCGCTTCACATCCAGCCCCGCCTTGATAAATGGTTCCGCCGGAATGACCATGGCAAAGTCGATGGGGCCTGAGCCGGTGTCCTTGGTCCATTCAAATTTGCTCCCGCCGGGAAGGGAGAGTCCCCAATGTTTGAGGGCGTCGTGATAGCCCTTGCGGTCCGGGTTCGCCTTGACAATGGCGTTAAAGGCCGCCAGCGCATCATCGGATTCTTTGCTCCCCGTCTGCACCCGATTACAGCCTGCCAACAGTAATACTGCGGTGAGTACTAATACTGATTTCTTCATCATTGTTGCCATTCCTTATTCGTATTGAAGGGGGCTAATACCCCGCCCTTTAGGGCGGTTAAAAGGTATTAGACCCCTGAATATAACCACCTTACGAGAACTACATACCTCGTCCTTTAGGGCGAGGTTGTTGATTTTGCGGAAGCTATGCCGGAAGTTCCGGTGTTTGTCGCTAAACTGTCCACCACAGTGATGCTGCTGCGGATCATCCCCATCCAGCAGCTATAGGGGATGGTCCCCGTTTTCTCCGGGGTGAATTCGATCACCGTGTCTCCAACCTTGAGCCGCTGCTCAATATTAAACTGACGGATTATCATTGCGTTGTTGCAGCCGGTCAGGTTTCCCTGGGCAACTTGAATGGTCCATTTGACGGGGATTCCAACCTGCACGGTGATCGGAGCATAGCTGCGGGATGTGAAGCGGCTGGTGATGGTCTGCACATCCCCCTCCACGGTAGCGGGATTCCGGTATGCCGCAGGGATCGCCGTTGCGGCAGCAGGAGCAGCATTCGGTCTTGCCGCCTGCGCAGTTGACGGCTTTACCGCAGTTCCCGGCGCCGTGTTTTTTACCGTAGCAACCGTGTTGGTTTTTGCCGCCTTGGGAGACGCAGAAAAGCCGATGGTCCTTCCTGAACATCCCGCCAGCAGAAACACGGGAATCATCATCCACAGTATTACTGTTTTCTTCATAAGCACACTCCTGTTAAAAATACAAAACATTAAGCCCCGATAAAGAGAGGCCGTTATTCAACATCATAATACCCAGGATGATCACCAATGCTGCGCTGACCCGCATCATGATCCGGGTGAACCGTGCGTTGAGGATGGAACTGAGGGCCCCCAGCCCAAACATCAGCGGCGCGGTTCCCAGGCTGAAAAGCAGCATGGACAAAGCGCCCAGGAAAAAACTCCCCGTACTTAGTGCGTAGAGCTGCATGGCCTGGAGGGGGCCGCAGGGCATCAGGCCGTTGAGGAGCCCCACCACGAAGGGACCCTTGCCTGCGCCTATCCGGGTGCGCTCAATACCGCCGGACAAAAAAGCCGGAAGCCGGGGGACGATGTTCCGCAGGGCGGGAAAAAGTCCCAACATGTTAAGGCCCATGATCAGCATAAAGATTCCGGCAGCCAAGGCGATGATTCCCCGGAAAGCCCCCGACGGGGTGATCATCGATCCCAATGCGCCAACGAGGCCGCCGATCAATGTATAGGAAATGGTCCGCCCGCCGTTGTAGAGCAGGCTGGGCAAAAGCCGTGCACTTGGGGCTGTCGTACCGGCCGCCGCCTGCCCGGCCCCTGCACATTGCGCGATATTGATCCCCCCGCACATGGAGACGCAGTGGACCGATGTCAAAAGGCCGATGAGGAAAAGGACAGGCAGGGCGGTCTGTTCATCCGCCACGGGGAAAAGGTAGAACACCCCCAGATGGTTCAGGACAAGATAAGCGGCGATTATCAGGAGCAGAATCAGAATCGTGTTGAGCCACTGCCGAACGCCGGTTTGCCCCCGTCCTTCGGCACCGCCCATACCACTGGCGCCCTCAAGCACGGGATAGCCAAGATCCTTCAGCAGGAACTTGATGCGCTCTATATTCGCCGCCCCATTTCCCGCATCAGGGGCGCAGACGATGCGGACGGAACCCCGGACATAGTTAGCCCTGACCCGGAAAATTCCCGGTTCCGCCGCAAGGGAGCGCTCAATGCGGCGTTCGCAGGCGGTGCAGCTCATGTCCTGTACCCGTAAGTTGATGATTCCGTCCTTTGGCACACTTCCCCTCTCTGTATTTCTCGTTATATAATATGATAAGATCATGTAGATATTATGGAGGTTATGTCAATGCAGTATCGGATTGATAAAAAATCAGGAAATAAACTTTCGGTCCTTGGATTTGGCTGTATGCGGTTCCCCGGCGCCCTTGGGCGTATAGATATGCGGAAGACCGAGGAGCTGGTGATGACAGCTATCGCCGGAGGGATGAACTATTTCGATACCGCTTACATCTATCCCGGCAGTGAAGAAGCCCTGGGGACCATTCTGGGAAAAAACAAGGTCCGGGACAAGGTGTATATCGCCACCAAGCTTCCGTTGATAGCGACGAAGAGCTCAGAGGATTTTGAGAAATTCTTCAACAAGAGTCTGGAGCGGCTGCGGACGGATTATATCGACTATTACCTCCTCCACATGCTCACCGATACGGATCAGTGGCAAAGGCTCAAGGCTTTAGGCATTGAGGACTGGATCGCCGGAAAAAAGAAGAGCGGCCAAATCCGGCAGATCGGTTTTTCTTACCACGGCAAGCAGGATGATTTTTTAAGGATCGTCGATGATTACCCCTGGGAATTCTGCCAGATTCAGTACAACTATTCCGATGAAAATTTTCAGGCCGGGGTCACCGGTTTACGGAAGGCTGCGGAAAAGATGCCCGTGGTAATCATGGAACCCCTGCTTGGGGGAAGACTCGCCGATGCCCTGCCAAAGGATGCGGTGGGGATTTTCAAAAAAGCCAGGCCCGATCTGTCTCCGGCGGCCTGGGGGCTCAACTGGGTGTGGAATCAAAATGAAGTGAGCCTCCTCCTTTCGGGGATGTCCAATATGGCGCAACTGGAAGAAAACATGCGGCTTGCAGACAAGGCCCTGCCGGGGATGCTTGCCGAAGGGGATAAGGATGTGTACCGTCAGGTCCTTGAGGTGATCAATAAAGCCTACCGGATCCGCTGCACCGGCTGTAACTACTGTATGCCCTGTCCAAAGGGGGTGAATATTCCCGGCTGCTTTGCCGGATACAACGCTACCTTCTCCATCGGCTATGTTGCGGGGATGCAGCAGTTTATCACCAGTACCGGGGTTACCTCGGAAAAAACCGGCAGTCCGGGTCATTGCGTTAAATGCGGAAAATGCGAAAGCCACTGTCCCCAGCATCTGCCCATCATTAAAAATCTGGAAATCGTGCGAAAGAAGATGGAGCCCCTCTGGTTCCGGGCGGGTATTGCCATTGGCCGCAAGTTTTTAGGAAGAGGTAGGGGAGAAAAGAATAGTGTTTAAAATTCTCAAAGAGACAAACCGGCTCTATGAAACAGTTTTTTTGAGTCTGTCTGTGCTTTTTTGTTTGGGTATTTCCATGTTCAGGTGTATGTATACGGGCGCCCGGACATTTCTGTTTTTAAACTGGAATCTCTTTCTGGCCTTTGTCCCGTGGGCATTGACCAGTCTGGCGATCATTAAGCCGTGGATTCAAAAATCGAAAATAAGAATAGGGTTTCTGGTAATTATCTGGCTTTTGTTTTTTCCGAATGCCCCCTATATTTTAACCGATTTATTTTATTTGAGGCGTCAGTTTTCCATGCCTATCTGGTATGATTTGTTATTGATACTGTCATTCGCCTGGACAGGATTACTGTTCGGTTTTTTAAGCCTCTGGGACATCGAACATATCCTAAATAAATTTATGAAGCCGGTTTTTACTACCGTACTGTCAACGCTATTTTTGTTCATTGGAAGTTTTGGTATCTATATCGGCCGGTACCTCAGGTGGAACAGTTGGGATATTTTAACCGACCCGCTCGAATTAATGTATGACATCAGCGACCGGGTTGTTAATCCCTTTGAGCATCGGACAACCTGGGGTATGACCATCTTTATGGGCTTGTTTCTGAATTTGCTTTACTGGTCATTCCGTATGATACGGAATTTACCGCCGGGGTCGGATGCCGATGGCCCCCTCAGGAAGCGAAGCAAAGGTGTGTAGATGATCTGTTTTCGGTATAGGTCCCGGTTTCTTTTGAGTGCAGTATTAATGTTAATCATTCTCCCGATTTGCTCATGTTCCCGCAGCGGCTCTGCTTCAAAGTCCCTTACAGCCAGACCGCAGATAGCGGTCAGCATTCTCCCCCAAGCCTGGTTTATTGAACGCATCGGCGGGGATCGGGTACAGACCATGGTTCTAGCGGGGCCGGGGCAGAATCCCCACAACTACGAGCCCACCCCAAAACAGATGACCGCATTGGCGGAGGCCCGTGTCTGGCTTCTTTCGGGGACGGAATTTGAAATCGGCCTGCGGCCAAAAATAGAATCACTGTTTCCCCGGCTTATCATTGTTGACGGGACTGCAGGGGTAAATTTCCGCAGCCTTGAAGAACACGAGGATGATGGCGATGAGGATCATGATAATGATAGTAACATTGATCGCCACACATGGCTGGGATATGAACCGGCGAAGATCATGGCCGCCCATATTCGGGATGCTTTATCACAGATTGATGCGGGGGGAGCGTCCCTATATGGCGAAAATTATACGGCCTTGGTGCAGGACATTGATGCTGAATTTGGCCGCCTTCGGACGGAGCTTGCGCCCCTGCGGGGAAGCCTTGTTTTTGTATATCACCCCAGCTTCGGATATTTTCTGGATGAGTTCGGCATCGAACAACGGGCCATTGAAACCGGCGGCAAGGAGCCGGGCCCCCGCGATCTTGCGTATATAATGGAAGAAGCCCGGCGGGAAGGGGCGGCGGCGATTTTTGTACAGGCACAGTTCCCGGTGCAGGCCGCACAGACTGCCGCCGCGAGTATCGGCGCGGAGCTGGTTGCCCTGGACCCCCTTTCACCGGACTGGCTTGCCAATATCCGGCTCATGGGTGAAGCTTTAAAAAAGGCGGCAAGGGGAAAAGAATGAACGGAACAGATAAGCAGAATTCGGCCCCTCATCCCCTGCATCCGGTGGAGCGGCAGATCAGTCTCCGCTTTGACGGCGTATCGTTTTCCTACGGCCCGATAAAGGTGCTGGAAAACGCCGGTTTCCATATACATCAGGGGGAGTTTATCGCACTTGTGGGGCCCAACGGTTCCGGCAAGACAACGGCCCTCAAACTGCTCCTGGGGCTCGAAAAACCCAATGCGGGAAGGATAGAACTTTTCGGTTTACCCGGATCGCAGGGACTTGACCGGGTGGGCTATGTCCCCCAGCAGGCCCCGCTGGATAAAGCCTTCCCAATCGCCGTGCGGGATGTGGTGCGTATGGGTCGGCTGCGGCCCCGCAGGGGATACCGGAAAGCGGACCGGGCCGCTGCGGAGGAAGCCATGGAACAGGCGGACATTGCGGATCTTGCGGATCGATCCTTCGGTCAGCTTTCCGGGGGACAACGGCGGCGGGTTCTGGTAGCCCGCGCTCTGGCTGCCCGGCCTGAAATTCTGATCCTCGATGAGCCCACCGCCAACATGGACCGCGAAAGCGGGGAGCGGCTTTTTGAAACCCTGGGAAAACTGAAAGACAGGGTCACGATTCTCATCGTCACCCACGACATGGATTTTGTTTCCGCATTAACCGACCGGGCGCTCTGCATGGGCGGCGCCGAAGGGGAGGCCCACCGTTACGGCATCGTCCAGCACCGTACAGCCGCAACACGGGTACTCCACGAAAACAGTATTGCTGCGGACAGTTGTTTTGATGACGAAGAGGAACATTCATGAACAGTTTTATTGCGGTGCTTTTCAGCCAGGATTTTCCCTTTATCAGAAACGCCCTGTACGCGGGGCTTTTGTCATCGATACTTTTTGGCACACTGGGGGCCGCAGTAACGGTGCGGCGGATCGGGAGCCTTGCGGGGGCGGTATCCCACGCGGTACTGGGGGGCATCGGCATGGCCCTGTACCTTTCGGCGGCGAAGATCGTCCCCGGCTTTCCCCCCATGGCCGGGGCATTGATATTCGCGGTTCTTTCGGCCTTCATCATCGGTGTAGTATCACTGCGGGCAAAGCAGCGGGAGGATACGGTGATCAACGCCATCTGGGCGGTAGGTATGAGCCTAGGTGTACTCTTCATGGCAAAGACGCCGGGCTACACGGACCCATCGGCCTACCTCTTCGGAAATATTCTTCTTATTTCAAACCGCGATCTTTTGCTTATGGGCATTCTTGATGTGGTAGTTCTTTTTCTTGCCTGGCGTTTTTATCCCCAGCTTGAGGCATCTTCCTTTGACGAAGAATTCGCCCGTGTCCGCGGGGTAAATTCCGAAGCCTTTTTTCTGGCCCTCCTCGCAATAACCGCCGTCGCCATCGTTCTGCTTCAAACCTTTGTGGGAATCGTGATGGTCATCGCCATGCTCACCCTGCCTGCGGGAACCGCCGGGACCTTCGCCCGCAATTTGGGGTGGATGATGTTTTTGGGCTGCGTCTTTTCCGCAGCTTTTTCCGTAGGGGGCCTTGTCCTGGGCTGGACCTTCGATGTTCCCGTAGGGGCCATGACGGTGATCATCGCAGCAATAGTGTTTCTAACGGTTTCCGTCTGCCGGGTGGCGCTGAAAAAGAAGATCTGGCGGTCTGTAAATTGATAGTTTAAATTCAGTGCCTGTCACCACAACCTTCGTCTTTACTTTTGTCTTCTATAATTTTAGTATAGCAGAATGTTAGGCAGGATGGGAAAACAGTTTCTCCTCTACTATTTTCTTTTTTTCCTCTGCCTGGTCATTCTGTTTATACCCCTCTATCAGATAAACCTTTCCATGGTATCCCGGACTTACCTGGATGCCGCAGGGAGCCTTCTGGAAACGGGGCTTTCCAATCTGGAAAGCGACTTCAGCCATATTGAGGCTATTGCCAAAACCGTTTACGACAATCCCAGGTTCCGGCGGCTTTCCTATTTTCAGCAGGAACCGGCGATGACCGATTATTACCATGCTATCTCCCTGGTGGACGATTTTAAACGCTATTTTATCTCCGCAGGGATGATCATTGATTGTGGAATCCTCTACGAAAACGGCATGATCCTCACCAACAAGCGGCTCTACTTTCCCTGGGAAGAGTTTTACGGCTACTATTTTTTAAAGGCGGGAACGGCGGAAATCGGGCAATGGCTGGATGAACTGCCCCAGGGCCATCCGGTGAGCGGCTTTGCCCCTTCCGGCGGTTTTATCACACGGGAAGGCTCCTACGAGGCTGTTACCCTTTGCGTCAATTTTTCAAACTCTTCCCGGAAAAGGGGCTTCTTCTTTGCTACCCTGGAAAAAAACTACATTCTCTCCCGGCTGGCCACCGGCGAGGTTTTGAAGAACGGCCGGATCCTGGTCTCTGATCCCTTGGGGAATACCATCATCGACAGTGGTTCCGTGGGGGGTGATGTGATTACCCTGGAAACAGCAGGCCGGAAACAGGGTATCCGGGTGCGGATGGAAATTAAGCGCCAGGTGTTCCGGGAACGGCTTGTCCCTTTTCAGCGGCTGGCCTTTCTGTTCGCCCTGACCTACCTTGCCCTGGGGATCGTCCTGAGCCTTTTCTTTGCCCAGCGCAGTGCCAGGCCCATCCGCGAAATCGTGGAGGACGTGCTGAGTTTCGGCGGACGGAGATGCTTGGGGGGGGGGGGGGGGGGAAAAATCCCCGGGTTTTTAAAAACCCTCACGAGTACTCCCCCCTCTTCCCCCACACGGCGCTCTTCGGATCCAAAAGCACTTTCCGATACATAAACCCCGGCGCCGGTACTGGCTCTTCCCCCGGTAATAGTCAGGTCCGTCACCGTCACCGAATTGCCCCATGCGATGTAGAGCGTCCGTCCCATGCCACCCGCATCA
>BNUT01000028.1 GCA_025997555.1 Spirochaetia bacterium | reverse complement strand
GGACAGAACTTGCATTTGCATACGCAAATGCTGTTTTTAAGGAAGTTTGTCTATAATGTGTCTACATTATAGACAAACTCTAATTAACCACGAATCACGCCAAAAAGATCATTTGGTTCGTGGTTAAATTCTTAATTTTGGAACCGGCTCACGTATTATAATTTTCCGTGTTAATCCGTGTCATCCGTGGACAAATTCCTGATTCCTTTAATTCTTCATTGACAATCCAACCAATTTACCCCAAAATAAATAGATTATGACCCAGTCCCTGGAAGATTATCTTGAAATGGTAAGTTTCCTCTCCGATGAAAGTGAAGTCCGGGTAACGGATATCGCCTCCCGGCTGGAGGTGAGCAAGCCTTCAGTACTTACCGCCCTCAAGACGCTGGAAGAACAGGGATTGATTGAGCATGAACGGTACCGGACGGTGCGCCTTACCCCGGAAGGGGCGGTTCAGGCCGCGAAAATCCGGGACCGGCACAGCTTTTTGACCAGTTTTTTACAGGATGTGGTGGGGGTCAGCGCCGAAAACGCGGAAAAGGACGCCTGCAAAATGGAACACCTCCTTTCCGAAGAAACCCTTAAAAAAATGAAAGCATTGGTCAAGACAAAGAAAAAATCAACAACCTCGCCCTAAAGGGCGGGGTATTAGACCCCTTCAATACGAATAATTTATCTTCTGTATTTAGCGATTTCCCGTGTCTGAAACACATTCCCCTTTGCGTCGATTCCCACGATGAGGCGCAGGTTTTCCACCTCAAGGCGCTTGATCGATTCGGTGCCCAGATCGTCCCAGGCTACTACTTCACACTTTTTCACCTGATTGGAGATGAGGGCGGAGGCGCCGCCGATGCTTAAAAGGTAGACTCCACCGTATTTTTTGCAGAGGCCGGGCACAAAGGCCGAGCGGTCGCCCTTGCCTATCATCCCCAGCATACCAAGCTCGAATGTCATTTCCACAAAGCTGTCCATCCGCATACTGGTGGTGGGGGCGATGGAACCCACGGCGCGGCCCGGTTTGGCGGGACAGGGGCCGGCATAAAAGATGAACTGATTTTTAAGATCAATAGGGATGGGCCGCTTTTCTTTCCAGGCGGCTTCCATCCGTTTATGGGCGGCGTCCCGGGCGGTGTAGATAACACCGGTCAGTTCCAGAATGTCCCCGATGTTGAGGGACTCCATATCCGCCCTGGTTAGGGGAGTTTTAAGCTGAATGATTTTCATATAACGGCCTCTGCGCGGCGGCTGGCGTGGCATTGCAGATTCACCGCCACGGGCAGGGCGGTGATATGGCAGGGGTAATATTCGATGTGGACATCCAGGGCGGTGATTCTGCCGCCCATACCCAGGGGACCTATCCCCATATTGTTGATTTTTTCCAGGAGTTCCTCCTCCATGGCGGCGTAAAAAGGATTGGGGCTCCGCTCCCCGATGGGACGGAGCAGGGCCTTTTTTGCTATCCAGGAACACCAGTCCATGGTGCCCCCCACCCCTACCCCCACGATGATGGGCGGGCAGGTTTTGCCCCCGGCGTCCTCCACGGTTTTGAGCACAAAGTCCTTGACCCCTTCGGCCCCCACCGCGGGGACCAGGGTGGAAAAGGCCCCCATGTTTTCGCTGCCCCCGCCCTTGGGCATCACCGTGATGTGCACCTTGTCCCCGGCGACAATCTCCGGGTGGAACACGGCGGGGGTATTATCCCCGGTGTTGACCCGGTCCAGGGGATCGCGGACCATGGACTTGCGGAGATAGCCTTCATCGTAGCCCCTGCGGACCCCAGCATTCACGGCATCAAAAAGGGGTTCTCCGGTCCAGCTTATTTCCTGGCCAATTTCCATGATCACCACGCAGGTACCCGTATCGTGGCAGCAGGCAATCTGCTCGGCCTTTGCGTATTCGGCATTGTCGATGAGAAGCTGCAGGGTATCCCTGCCGTAGGGGGATTCCTCTTTTTTGATTGCTTCCCGCAGGGCCCCCATAAAATTGTCATCCAGTTCATAACAGGCTTTTTTGACCAGTTCCGCTATGACGGGGACCACTGCGGAGGTATCCAGAATTCTTGGCATGATAATGTATGATATCATAAAATCAGGAAATAGTTAATATGCCATCTCATTTGCTATTTTATTGCGGATATGGTACTATGATGAAGGGGAGACTAAGGATGGGCAGGGAGAAAAGAAGCGAGAAGAGGGCGGAACAGAGCAATGCGGCCCGTTCCGCCAAAGTGCAGTATCCCATCGGGATCAAGCTGGTCATTATCATCACCTCTTTGCTGCTGGTCTCCCTGGGGGCCATTACCGTTCTGGTGTCCTATATGGTTTCCATGGATCTGCGGATAACTGCGGAGGATACCAACTTTACGGTGAACCGGCGCTCCTCGGCGGAGGCGGACCATGCCCTCCAGACTATCCGCTCCAATGTGTTGCAGCTCCTGGACGGCCTCGATGCGGCGGAGGGGGGATCCGGCCTTGCCCGGCAGCTTGCGGACTTCTACTTTGAGCGGAACCAAGATGTGGCGGCGGTGGTCATAAGCGGGGGCGTGACTTCGAACCGCACCGGGTCTATGGCCGCTACCCTGATTAACGAGCAGTTTTTTCTGTCCAATGAGATAGATACGGCGCTGATAGACCGCTTCATAATGTCTTCCGCCGCGCAGGCGGAGCGGGCCCGCCGGGGGGAAGCGGTACTGCTGAACGCCGCGCCGGTCTTCGGCGTTCCCCTCCTGGGTTTGATCCTTCCCAGGGAAGGAGCGGGGGGTCAGGAAACCGTTACGGCGCTTTTCTCATCGGAGTATATCACCAGCAGTTTCGGCAGCTCGGTTAATACCTCCTATATGATCAACCATGAGGGGGATATTCTGGTCCATAGCGACCAGGACTTGGTGATGGCCGGGGCCAACAACTCCGGGGACCCCTTGGTGACGCTGCTCTTCGAAAGCCGGGAGCAGAACCGCCAGACCCGCTACACCGATAATGCCGGGATCGAGTATTTCGGCGCTTTCCACAAATTGTCCATTGCCGATGCGGCGGTGCTTACCCTTGCCGAATACAAGGTGGTTTTTGAGGGGATAGCCGCCACTACCCAGCGGAACATCTATTTAACCGCTGCGGTGCTGTTCTTCTCCATCCTCTTTATCTGGTTTTTCTCCCGGACCATCTCAACCCCCTTACGGCAACTGACCGATGCGGCGGGGAAGATTGAATTAGGGCAGTTTGAACTGACCCTTGCGGAAACCGGGCGGGACGAAATCGGCCTCCTCTCCGAAAGCTTTGTCAAAATGGGCAATGCCCTGGTAAACTTCAGCCGCTTTACCAATGTGGAAGTGGCCCTGCGGGCTATGCGGGGGGACCTCCAACTGGGGGGAGAAACCAAACAGGCAACCATTCTTTTTACCGATATCCGGTCCTTTACGTCGATGTCGGAAAAGCTGGAACCCTCCGAGGTGGTGGAATTCCTCAACAACTATATGACCCGCATGGTGGCCTGCGTGGACAAGACCGGGGGCACGGTGGACAAATTCATGGGGGATGCGGTGATGGCCCACTGGGGGGCGGTAACCACTACGGGGAGCCCCGCCAAAGATGCCTTTAACGCGGTCCGTACCGCCCTGGCTATGCGAATAGCCCTCCGGGCTTTCAACGCGGAACGGGATGGCAGCAGCAAACAGCCCCGTATCAGGATTGGCTGCGGGATCAGCTCCGGCCCGATAGTAGCCGGGCAGATTGGGAGCCAGGAACGGATGGAATACACGGTTATCGGCGATACGGTGAACCTGG
Organism: Spirochaetia bacterium; assembly: GCA_025997555.1. Classification (GTDB taxonomy): domain Bacteria; phylum Spirochaetota; class Spirochaetia; order Treponematales; family Breznakiellaceae; genus BNUT01. The sequence goes on along the minus strand of BNUT01000028.1, from coordinate 16,605 downwards.
CCAGCCGCCTGGAGGGCCTCAACAAGGACCTGGGCACGGATATTCTGATTTCCGAAGACACCTTCCGCCTCGTGGGCCGGTATCTTATCACCGAGAAAATGCCCGCAGTACGGGTCAAGGGTAAAGAAAAGCCCGTACAGATATTTGCGGTGATAAACCTTCGCGCCCGGAACCCAGGGGAGCGGCAGTGGGGGCCGGTTACCCTCAAGCAAGTACGGATCCTTATGGGCATTCCTCATTAACCGATAACAAATCACATTATAATCTACCGAATATCTACCGACATATATAAAATGAAAGGAAAAATAGACCGGGCGGTTCGTCAGACGGCCCCGCGTCTGCGGACTTCCCGTCCCCGGCGCCTCCGTCCCGGACATCCTGTCCGTGAACAATCCCGAAAGCGGACCTTCCGTCCGGCTGATTTTATTGTCGCCCTGCTCTGTCTAGCGGGAATATTATTCTTCCTCTGGCTTTTCTGGCTGGATTATAACCGGACTCTCACCCGGATGAATGCCCTCCCGGTGGGAACCATCACCTGGAAGTACAAGGCGGCCCAGCGGCGTTTTGTTGACCGGTCGATATGGGGCCAGCTGCAGAAGGAATCGTCCCTCTATAACGGCGACTATATCCGCACTGCGAAACAATCCGAGGCTACCGTCACTTTTACCGGCGGGGCAGCCATCAGCCTGACGGAAGACAGCATGATACAGATACTCGTGGATGACGAGGAACCCCAGGCTGAGCTTCTCGCCGGGGCTGTAAGCGTGGATAACACCGAGGGCGAAAACGACTTCCTGCTGAACGCCGGAGGCCAGACCATACGGGTCCCCAAGGGAACCGCGATGGACTTCCGCATCGGGGAGAACGGCGCCCAGAACGACGCCCATACCATTATGCACAGCCCCAAACCCCTTGCCCGGCTCATCAACCGGACATCATCGGCCTTGCCGGTGGAATTTGCCTGGGAAGGGGTGAACTATGCCGGGGGGGACCGTACCCGGCTGGAAATTGCGGAAGACCGGGCCTTTAAGCGGATCGTCCGTACCCAGAACGGGGACACGCAGGGCAGCGCCTTGATCACATTGGCGCCGGGGGTCTGGTATTGGCGTGCCTACCCGGCGGGCCTTGATACGGCGGCTCACGCGGCGGCAGCCGTTATCAATAAGCTGACCATCCTTTCCGCGCCGCCTACGCAAATCTTAAGCCCGGAGGATGGCTACGAGTACCACTACCGGAGCAAACTGCCGGCGGTGCGGTTTCAGTGGACTTCTTCCCCGGATGCCGCTTTCTATATACTGGAAGCGGCGGACAATCCCGGCTTCCTAAACGCCGCGCTGCGGAAAACTGTGCAGGGGGGACCGGGGACATCCCTCTCCCTGACCCATTCGGGCCTGGGGAACGGGCGCTGGTACTGGCGGGTCAGGCCGGTTATGGATGCTGAAGACGGGACCCCGGAGCCGGGGGCATCCGCGTCCTTTACTATTACCCAAAGCGGGGAGCTCGCGGTCCCGGCGCTCCGGAGCCCTGAGGCGGAGGCGATCATCTCTATCGCGGATCCCCCTAAGGATATCTATTTCTCCTGGGGGCATGAGGCCGAGGCCGCATCCTATACGCTGCTGGTTTCCCGTGAAGCGGATCTCCGGAACCCCCTTATTACCCAGCAGGTGACAGCTAATTACTATGCCTATAACGCTATTCCACCCCTTGTGGAAGGACGCTACTATTGGGGGGTGTACCAAACCGGCCTTGACGGCAAAATATCGGGGACTTCCCCCTCCCGGCCCTTTACTATCCAGCAATGGGAACCGGTTCTGCGGCCCACCTTCCCGCAGGATAAGTATACGACGACCGCCGCCGCCCTGCGGGATACCCGGTTTACCTGGAAGACGAACCAGAATATCCCCCTGCGGTTCCAGGTTTCCGCTACCCCGGACTTTGCCCGTCTTGTGGTAGACGAGGCGGTGGCGGGAAGCTTTACGGGGCTTTCCCTGGAGGAGGGGCAGTGGTATTGGCGTGTAGCGGCGGAAACCGGCAGCCTGCGAACTGCGGCCATGAGCCTCCGGGTGCGTCAGGGCCTGGCGGCGCCTGAGCGTTTGGCCCCGGTGGGACCCATTACGGTTCAGGCGAACACGGCAACGGCCTTTACCTGGCAGGATGTGGACGGGGCGGATACGTATACCCTTAACCTTTATACAGGGAACCGCAGTACCGGGACACCGCTTCGCAATATTCCCTATATTAAGGGCAGCCAGGTGGAAATCCCCCTGGACCAGGACGGGGCCTATACCTGGACCTTACAGGCCTTTGCGAACGAACGCACCGGGAGCACACGGCTTTCGAGCCCCCTTGCAAACGCCGCGTTTACCGTGAATGCCTCTACCGCTACCCCTGCCCCTGCCGCCCCCACGGTACTGCCTGTTGCCCTGCTGCCGGAAGCCGGAAACCGGCGGCCGGTAAATGGCTATACCGGGGTTGCACAGTTACAGGCGGATCGGACCATTACCTTTAGCTGGAATACGGTTCCGGGGGCGAACCGCTATATCTTTACCCTCTACCGGGAAGCAGCCGAGGGCCGGCAACTGGTGCGGCGCTGGGAACCTTCAAGGCAAAACTCCCTTGTTTTGGATGATTTGAGCATTCTGGGGAACAGCATCTTTATCTGGCAGGTGGAAGCCGTGCGGGTGGGTGCGAATGATACGATTGAACAGCGGGGTACTCCGGGAGAAAACCGTTTTACCGTGAATACCTCTACCCCTGCCGCCCCCACGGTACTGCCTGTTGCCCTGCTGCCGGAACCGGGAAACCGGCGGCCTGTAAATGGTTATACCTTAGGGGTTGCACAGTTACGGGCGGATCGGACCATTGCCTTTAGCTGGAATACGGTTCCGGGGGCGAACCGCTATATCGTTACCCTCTACCGGGAAGCAGCCGGGGGCCGACAACTGGTGCGGCGCTGGGAACCTTCAAGGCAAAATTCCCTTGTTTTAGATGATTTGAGCATTCTGGGGAACAGCGGCTTTATCTGGCAGGTGGAAGCCGTGCGGGTGGGTGCGGATGATGCGATTGAACAGCGGGGTACTCCGGGAGAAAACCGTTTTACCGTGAACCTCCCCCCGCTCCCCCGCGATACCCTCAAGAGTCCGGGTAGGGTCTATGGACAATAGGAAGCGTCGGGCTTTAGCCCATGCAGTAGCCCTTGCAGTAGGCCTCCTCTGGCTGGCCCTTGGCTCCCCGCTCCAGGCACAGGAGACGGTGTATGACGAGGGGGATTTCTATCTCAGTTGGAACGACGGGGGGCCGCGGTTTATCCAGCGTCTCTCGTGGAACCAGAGCGATTTGGCGCTCCGCAGCGAGGTGGTCCTTGAGGAGTTCAACGGCGGGCGGTACCGGGAGCTGCTGAAGCAGTCATCAGATAACCAGACCCTGCTCGTATCCCTGCGGCCCGGCCGCTACCGGTATCAGGTGCGGGTGTACAATCTGCTTAACCAGAACGAATATTCCACGGACTGGGTCTCTTTTGAGGTGTTAAACGCCGTCCAGCCCCGTATAGACGATTTGAGCCCGGTGGAACTGATTCTTGACGGGGCGGCCCGTCTTGAAATCACCGTAACCGGCCGGGATATTGACGCCGGGGCGGATTGGCGGATCCGCCCTATAGGCGCGGAAGGGCCAGGTATACGCCCCCGGAGCATCACGGCTGAAGGGGACCGCTTCCGGCTCGTTTTCTTAAGCGCGGAGCTTCCTATGGGGCTGTACGCAGTGTCTGTCAGGAACCCCGGGGGCCTTGAGGATTCCCGTGGCGTAAACGTGCACCCGCCTGTTATCGCTGCTGAGGCGCCTGACATGAGCCGGCAAGCCGGCCGGATCGACTTTACGATTTCCGCCGCGTATGCCCCGCTCATTCCCATGTACGGGGTACTGTTCGTGCCTAACGTCTTTAGCGAGACCTTTTTTCATGGCGCGGTGCTGCGGTTCGGCATGCTTCCCTTCAGGTGGGGAGGGAAAGGCCCCGATGCGAAGGGGTTTGGGCACTATTTGGGGGTGGAACTGGGGGTATCCTGGTATATGCTGGAAGAAAAAAGGAGTCAGTATACGGTTGGGGCACAGGTTCTGGACCCCAATATCCGGATTCTGTACCAGCTCTGGCTGCCGGGCCGTACCATGGCCATTAATGTCCGCGCGGGGGCGGGCGCCACCATGGTGCTTGATCTTTATTATGACAACGGCGGCGATGCCCGTCATTTCACCGCTGAGTATATCTCCCTGGAAGGGGGACTCTCCCTCCAGACCCGCCTGTCACGCTATCTCTTTTTTGAAGTCGGCGCGGATTTTACCCATGTTCTCTCCCCCGACGATACGGACCCGCCGGGGTATATCAGGCCGGTATTGGGGGTTCTGTGGCAGTTTTAGTTGCGTTACCATGCTAATGGGTGTATAATAAAATGGGTGTATATTTATTGAAGGGGGCTGATATGAAAAACTCTGTACGGAAGCTCTGGCGGTGGCGCCTGCCGGTTTACGGTATCGTGACGGCATTTCTCCTTTCGGGCTGCGATCTTTTTAAGCCGATGGAGCCGTTTCTCACGGAACATTCCCTGGAGATAACGTCCTTCGCCATCACCAGCCCGGTTCACACCAACGCCACCATTAACGGAAATGACATCACGATAACGGTGCCCATTGGAACGGCGGTTACCCATACCGTCCCCCGGATTTACTATACCGGGGTGTCGATCAGCCCCGCTTTGGGGGTGCCGCAGAATTTTACCTACCCGGTTGTCTACACGGTTATCGCGGCGGACGGCCGGAGCCGGGACTATACGGTGACGCTCGCCACGGAGGAAACACCGGGGCCCCAAGTTGCGTACTCGATGCAAAAAAAACAGTACTACCCCACCCTTCAAGAAGCAATAGACGAATCCACCGGATCCCTGCAGTTCCCGGACACCATCGTCCTGGTTGCTGATATATATATTGATGGTTCTACGGTGCTACCGATAACCATCCCCGGCGGCGCGCCGCCCAACGCGAAGCATGTCAAACTGATAGCCGATGCCAAGCCGCGGGCAATAAACCGTGCCGGAGACAACATTGAGGATTATTTCAATGCCAGTCATACCCTCGGTAGCCACATCGGCCTTATTACCGTGATGAGCGGCGGCTCCCTGGAATTGGGCGGCGACCAGCTCCTTACCATTGACGGCAAGAAAGTGAGCCATCCTGCGGAGGGCCCCCTGGTTTGGGTATACGGAACCTTTAAGATGAGCAGCAACGCGGTAACACTGAAGGATAATAATTTTGCCGTCGCCGCCCCCCCCGGCGGCGCCGCCGCCGGCAGTCTCGGCGGCGGCGCGGTGATTGTGGGTGACTGGGTCATCAGCAGCGGCACCGCGTCGTTTACCACGGGCGGCGCTTTTACCCTGAGCGGCGGTTCTATCACCGGGAATATAAAAAGCGGCGGGGACGATGGCTGGGGCGCCGGGGTCTGTGTGTATCAAGGCAGCACGTTTACCATGACCGGCGGTTCTATCGCCAGGAATATAATCAATGTCTGGAGTAATGGCTTTGGCGCCGGGGTGTATACAATGGGCACGTTTACCATGAGCGGCGGTTCCATCACCGGGAATATAGCCACTGCCAACAACACCTACGGCGGCGGGGTGTGCGTGGACTCTGATGGCGGCTCCTTTACCATGAGCGGCGGTTCCATCGTCGACAATATGTCCAGCGGCGGCGGCGGCGGCGGGGGCGGGGTCTGTGTGGGTCCCATGGAAACAATAGTATATCCCCCGTCGTCGCCGTCGCCTGGCACGTTTATGTTTACCATGAGCGGCGGTTCCATTACCGGGAATATGGCCACTAACGGCGGCGGGGTCCTTTTGTATCCTGATTCCAGCAACAGTTTTGGCGGCACGTTTACCATGAGCGGCGGTTCCATCACCGGGAATAGCGCCAGCGGCAGCAGCGGCGGCGGCGGCGGCGACGGCGGCAGCTCCCTGTACAATATGGGCAATCAAGGAACAGCGGTATACAGCAGTGCTTGGGGCAATAATCCTATCCTGACGGAGGAGAATGATGGTACGAATGATTATACCAACCGGCCCCTTCCCTATGACAATCCTGCCGGCGGTGTTAAGGAGTCTGCTCCGCGTTAGGCGGGGGGGAGGAAGAGGAAGAGGGGTTAGCGTATCCCCCTTCCGCAGCCCTGGCGATTGGCTATCCGGCCGTTTTTACGGTATAGTGGAGGAACAAATGAAAAGTTTAGAGTACACCTATTGGAAAGACGGTGAATTCTTTTTGGGATATCTTAATGATTATCCTGATCACATGACCCAGGGGAATACTCTCAAAGAACTGGAAGAAATGTTAAGCGAATCATGACGTTTACCAAAATCCTCGTACCAAAGCAATAGAAGAAATACCCCGCCACAACGATATCAACGAATAGTTGGCATCGAACTAAAGTTCGTGAGCATTATCAAAAATCTCTTAAAATAAGCTTTGGCAGGCCGGTGGGACCGTAACCACAAGGGGAGGAAGAGGGGCAACCACTAACCTCACGAATAGCACGAACCTAATTTCACTCTTTTGTTCGTGGGGTTGGTGGGGTGCCGCCCATAGGGCGGCTTGTGGTTAAATTCTTCAAATTTAGAATTATTGCGCGGGGGCGGCCGCAGCGTTGCAAAACTTCGGGATGCGGGGTATACTGAGGGATGGAACCAGAGATTGTATTCCGGCAGACGGCATTTAAGCACCACATAGCCGAAGCGGATATACGGTGGGCCGTTAAAACAGCCCGGTACGAGGAGTTACTTGAAGGCTTTGACGATAAATATTTGTTACTTGGATCAGATACCAGAGGCAATCCGATTGAAATCGTGTATGAAGTCTTTGGTGAAAATGGTATGTACATCTTTCATGCTATGAAGTGCCGAAAGGTGTATCTTCCCTTGTTGAAACCCCAGGAGGAATGAATTGACCGAAGAAGAAGCGGAAGCACTGGATAGTTATTTTACCGAGCATACCGTCATGCCTAAGCCCGGTAACCCCGGTGTTCTAACGCGCATGGGACTCCTTTCAGGCGAGCTTGACCCGGATGTAACCGAATATCTCCGCACCCAAGCCGCCGCCACCCGCCGTACCCAAGCGCAAATCGTCGGCGAACTGGTGCGCAAGGAACTGAGAGCCGCCGTGTAAGATGGGGTGACGTCAGACCGCAGACCAAGGGGAGAAAGGATTACCGTATCCCCGAGGACCAGTAGGTCCTTTGCGGCCTTGCCCCGGAATGAGGGGAAGGGAAGAGGGGCAACCACTAACCACACGAACAGCACGAACCTAATTTCACTCTTTTGTTCGTGGGGTGCCGCCCATAGGGCGGCTTGTGGTTAAATTTAGAATTGCTGGTTTCGTTTAATTAGGCGAGGGGAATTTTAACCGCTACGGCGAATTAACCGCGAGGGCGAACAAGGCGAGTTAAGGGTTCTTGCCCCTTGCTTGCCTTGTTCGCCTTTGCGGTAGTACTGTTTTTGTTTGACACTGCCTCCCTTTTGCGATATACTTAGACAATTGGAGGCAGTATGTTAGCGGTAAAAGGCATTTATGACGGGGCGGTGGCAAGGCCAAAAGAAACCGTGCCATTTACGGAAGATTATAATGTGGTAATTACATTTCTTGAGCCATCTGTTTCCACGGCGAGACAAAATGTCAACAGAGATGTTAAAACACCTGAAAACACCTCATTAGAGGAACGTATGAATGCGGCGCATTCTCTTATCGGAATAATTAAGGGCAGTACAATGACGCTTGAGGAAGCTCGGGCGGAGCGGTTGGCACGGCAATGAAAGTATTATTTGACGCAAATGTGATTGTAGATATTTGTGAAGAGCGGGAACCTTTTTTTGCCAATTCGCTTGAAGTGTTTTTTATGGCAGCACGACAACAAATAGAAGGCATTATATGTGCGGGTTCTATTACGGATATTTATTATATCGTTAGAAAATTCTTACATAATCGTGAAAAGGCATTAGAATCTATTAAAAACATTTTGATGACGATAACTCTCGTTGATACAAAGGCTCAAGATATTTGTAATGCAATAAGCTATAATTTTTTCGATTTTGAAGATGCGGTAGTTTCTGCTGCCGCCCAACGAGAAGAAGCCGACTACATCGTCACTCGCAACGCAAAAGATTTTACCGCTTCTCCAGTACCTGCGATAACGCCGGAGGACTTTTTGATGAGTATTTGACGCAGGGAAAATTACCGCGAGGGGGAAGGGAAGAGGGAGAGGAGTAACCACGAACCTCACGAACCTAATTTCACTCTTTTGTTCGTGGGGTTGGTGTGGGTGGAATTAGGCTCTATTGGGATAGATAATGGAAAAGATTATAGAAAAACTTGAAAATATAAACAAGACCCTGGAAGGCATTCTCGAAGTGATGAAGAAACCGGAAAGCAAATTTGAAAAGGTTTTGGAATATGGCGGCGCAGGGGTCAGTATTCTTGGAATATTGAGCATCATTGATATAATCAGAACATGGATAGTAGGGGGGTAATATGTTTTTTAAGTTAATCGTCTCTATTGCGTTAATTATTATTGGCGTTACGATGTTTTTAACGGGCCGTTACTTACGAAAAAACCATTAAAGAAAAAGGGCGCCGGGGAAGAAGGGAGATTAGCGTATCCCCGAGGACCAGTAGGTCCTTTGGCGGTTAATTTCGCTCTGCCGGATGCAGTTTGACAGGCTTTATCCCGTGCGCTATCCTTTATACCATAAACGCGCAAATAAGAGGTATGCCTTTGGATGAAATTGAGATTAGGTTTAACCCTGCCGCGTTTAAACATACGGTAAGCGAAGCGGATATTCGGTTTGCTATTGAGAACTTTCTTTATGATGAAGTTATGGAAGATGATGAAGAAAAACGGCTTTTGATAGGGTTAGACTTGCACGTGCATTTGCTTGAGATTATCTATAACGTGATTGACGAGCGGACTATCAATGTTTTCCATGCAAAGACATGCCGCAAAACGTATTTGGGATTGCTTGATACATAGGAGAGCGCTATGGCAGAAATGACCGATGAAGAAGCTGAGAAACTGGATATTTATTACACTGAAAATACTATCATGCCGGTGCGGGGTAAACCGGGGACTTTTGCTCAACGTAAAGAACAGATGTTCGCCGTTGATGCGCTGTCCGCTCAGTATTTCAAAACAAAGGCCGCCGTCGAGCATAAAACCACCATGGAGGTTATCGGCGATCTGGTCCGCCGTGAGTTGGCCGCAACAGCGGGTGCATAAAATGCGCTCATTGCGGGAGACAGTTCTGGGCAACCCAAATAAGGAATAGCACCATGGATAGAACCGGGCACCTACTTGAAGGGGCGTACAACACGGAAACCGATGAAGTAGTACCCGTAGCTCTAACTACCGCCCCGATTGACCCGGCTCGTGCTCGACATATTGTTTTAGTACCATTCCCATTCATGTCATATAGATCGGCACTGTTCGTGGCTTTCGTCTTTACCGCATGGGTTGTGTTGCCTACTGCAATAGAGATGTAAGCTTTAGCCCTTCACCTTCTCCACAATTTCTTTAATGACCCGGTCCGCATCGGCATAGGGCACTTGGCAGGTTCCCACTTGGCGGTGGCCGCCGCCGCCGTAGTGGTAGAGCATGCTCCCCACATCCACCGTGGCGGTTTTGTTGATGATACTGTAGCCCACGCTGATTGCGGCGTTGAGTTTCTCCCGGCCGTCGATGATCCACATGGAGATATTCTGTTCAGGAAAGAGGGTATAGATGATGAAGCGGTTCCCCGCGTAAATGGGGTTCATCCCCCGCAGGTCTATGACCACGGCGTTTCCGACGACTTTGGCATGCTTGGCCATCATTTCCCGGAATTGGGCGCCCTGTTCGTAATAGACATCGATCCGCTCTTTTACGTCCGGCATGGCCAGAATTTCCTCGATGGATTTTTCACTGATGTCCTTGGCCAGTTTTTTCATCAAATCATAATTGCTGATGGTGAAATTCTTGAAGCGCCCCAAACCGGTACGGGGGTCCATAATAAAGCCCAGGAGAATCCAGCCCTTGGGGTTCAGTATCTCGTCGGTGGTAAGATCCCCGGAATCCACCTTGTCCACATAGTAGATCATCTGGGAAAAACGGCCCAGCTTCGTGTCACCGCCGTAATAATCGTAGACCACATGGGCGCAGCTAGGGGCCGCACGGGAAACCCCTTCAAAAAAGATATTGCCCAGCCGTTCGGTTTCGCTTGAATGATGGTCGAACCAGAGGTGACAGCCCTTGCTGTAGGGGATATTTGCCAGAATGTCGTTATCCGTGGCCTCGACCTTGCCGTCCTGTATATCCTTGGGGTGGACAAACTTCCAGTCGTCGATGAGCCCCAAGTACACCAAAAGCGCCCCGCAGGCCAATCCGTCAAAGTCAGATCTGGTCAATAATCTCATTTTAAATCCTTCCTTAAATGATAATCTATCATATTACCGAATTTTAATATATCTTTTTTGAAAAATTTAGTATAATAAAGGTATGAAAGTAATGAAAAAATTTATCCCCCTTTTGGCTTTTTGTATCCTTTTAACGGGAATTTTTGCCTGCGCTTCTGCGGGAAAGGCCGCGCCCGGCCTTGAAGCCTTCGGCGGCCTGGGCCGTCCCGAATCAGCCCAGCCCTTTATGGAAGCGGTCAGGACCGGCAAACTTCCCAACGGCCTTACCTATTTTATCCTGGAAAATTCAAAACCGGAAAACCGGGCCTACCTTACCCTGGCGGTAAACGCCGGCTCCCTCAACGAAAATGATGATGAGCGGGGGCTGGCCCACTTTGTGGAGCACATGGCCTTTAACGGCACCGCCCGCTTCCCCGAATCGGAGCTGATAGACTACCTCCGCTCTCTGGGGATGCGCTTCGGCCCTGAGGTAAACGCCTACACCAGCTTTGATCGCACGGTCTACGGCATTGAGGTGCCGGTAGAAAGCGCAAGCGGCGGCGCCGTCAAACAGGTCCCCGAAAAGGCCCTGGCGGTGCTGGATGACTGGACGAGGGCCATCACTTTTGATCCCAAAGATGTGGACGATGAACGGCTGGTTATTATGGAAGAATACCGTTCCCGGCTTGGGGCCGGGGAGCGGGTCAGGCAGAAACTGCTGCCCATCATTTTCCGGGGCTCCCTCTATGCGGACCGGACCCCCATCGGCCTCCCGGAGATTATCGAGAACGCCCCGGTGGAACGGCTTGCGGATTTTTACCGCCGCTGGTACCGCCCGGACAATATGGCCCTGATCATCGTCGGGGACTTTGACGGAGCGGCCCTGGAAGCGGAACTGAAAAACCATTTTACCGCCCCGGCCTCAACTGCGTCCCCGGTTATCCCCGAATTTGAGCTTCCCGCCCCAAAAAAGGGCAATCTTGAAACGGCGATCATCACCGACCCGGAACTGACCTACACCCAATTCAACCTCTACTACAAGCGGACACCCCAGCCGGTAAAGGCCGACCTTGCCGGTTACCGGGAAGGGCTCATCGATGTCCTTATCGACCGGATGTTGGACCTCCGTTTTGAGGAGGCATCCTATAAACCGGAAACCCCCTATGTGGGCGCCGGGGGATGGAATACCCGGTACGGGAAATCTTCCCGTTACTATATTCTGGCGGGCCAGGCCAAAACCGGTGAAGCCGAGGCCACTTTGCAGGAACTTCTGCGGACAAAGGAATCCATGATCCGCTACGGCTTTACCGCCGGGGAAATCGCCATTGCCAAGGGCTCTGTGATTTCCGATCTGGAACAGATGGTTTCCGAAAAGGACCGGCAGGAATCGGGCCGCTATATTTCCAGCCTTACCGAATATTTTCTTGCCGGGGAAACCCTCCCCGACATTGAATGGGAACTGGACGCGGCCAAGAGGCTCCTCCCCGGTATTGGGGTCAAGGATATCGCCGCTGCGGCAAAGGACTATTTCCAGCCCGGCGATCTCAAGGTCTTTCTCATCGCTCCGGAAGCCGAAGCTGCCGGGCTCTTGTCCGAAGATCGGATCAAACAACTGGTCCGGCAAAGCTCCCGGCTGAAAATTGCCCGCCCGGTGGAAACCGCCACGGAGGCCGAACTGCTCCCCTGGCAGCCGGTTCCGGGGGAAATTGCCGTTGAATCAGTGGATGCGGAAACCGGGGCAATCATCTGGGAACTGGGAAACGGCGCAAAGGTCATCCTCAAGGAAACAAAAAACCGGAACAACGAAATCAGACTCTACGCCATGGCGCGGGGAGGCTTCATGAGCGCCGCGCCGGAAGAGTTTATCTCCGCCCGGTACGCCGTGGAAATGGCGGCCGCTTCCGGGCTCGGCCCCTATTCCCGGCCTGAACTGGCAAAAAAAATGGCGGACAAACAGGCCTCCATCGGGTTCTGGACCGGCGGTTACTACCGGGGCCTGCAGGGTTCCGCCACCACCGGGGATCTCAAAACCCTTTTTGAAATGATCTATCTGGGTGTCACGGACCCCCGGATCGATCCCGAAGCGGTATCGGTGCTGATGGACCAGGTCAGGACCGCTCTGGCCCAGCGAAATGAAGATCCCAACACGGTCTTTTCCGATGAAGTCGGCAAAATCATAAATGGGAACCATCCCTATTTTAAGCCCCTGGAACTTTCGGATATCCTCAAGCTGGATATCCCCCGGACTATCACCCAGGCTGAAGCGTTCCTCAAGCGCGGTCTTAACCCCGCGGATTGTACCTTCGTCTTTACCGGCAATATCGACACCGCGGCCTTCCGTCCTCTGGTGGAAACCTACCTCGCCTCGATCCCCCGGCAGGAAATTTCCTGGAACACATGGGCCAACCCCAACATCCAACGGCCCGGTAAAATCGAACAGGAAGTTTACAAAGGCAAGGAAGAGAAAAGTCTGGTGTTCATGGGCTGGTATAAAAAGGAACCCTACTCCGAAGAGGCAAGTATTATTTCCTCGGTACTGAGCGAATACCTCGACATCAGAATGACCGAAGATATCCGTGAAAAACTCGGCGGAGTTTATTCGATATATGTGGGGGTCTCGGTTACTCCAATCCTCGAAGGGGAACTGGATATGGAGGTAAACTTTTCCTGCGATCCCGGCCGCGCAGAAGAACTGAGCAACGCGGTAAACGAACTCCTCAGCCGCACCGCCTCTGATCCCATCAACGAGGATACCTTCAAAAAATCCGTGGAGGCCCTGAAAAAAGAATGGGAATCTTCGATCCAGAACAACGGCTATATCGCCCAGAGCTACGCCAATTCCGCCGTGCTTTTGGACACCCCCCTCTCCCGCCTGGACCAACGGCCCGCGCTCTACGAAAAGGTAACGCCCCGCCAAATTCAGGAACTCTGCCGCCGCGTTTTGCAAAACGGCCCGGCGCGGATCATTCTGTACCCGGAAGGATGGAAGTAGCAGGAAAGAAGTATTTATGATAATAAGCGTCCCAAACGCCGAATTCCAGATCATCGAATCTCTTAAAACAAACCGGACAAAACGCGCAAAAACGCACGAGATATTTATCGAAGGTATTGAATCGATAAAACAGGCCCTCAGGGCGAATCTGGAAATAACCCGGATCATCATAACAAACTTTGAAACCATATCCGATTGGGCAAAAGACGTTATAAAAAATAACGGCGGAACAAAAATCATTGAGATGTCGGCGGAGTTATACAATCAGCTATGCGACCGGAACAACCCATCGGAAATGCTGGTAACCGCAAGGGTTGATTTATTGGCATTAAGCGATGTAAAGCTGCCGGAAAAGCCATTTATACTTTTGTTCGACCGGCCGGGTGATATGGGTAATTTGGGATCGATCATCAGATCCGCCAATGCGTTTAATGCGGACGCGCTGTTTATCATTGGTCACGGGGTAGATGTGTATGATCCAAAGGTTATCAGGGCAAGCCTGGGGGCTATCTTCTTTACACAAATAGTAATGCTGCAATCCTTAAACGAAATTGAAGAATTTATCAGGCAGGAAAAGACAAAAAACGGCATGAAGGTACTGGGAACCGATTCAAACGGGGACATATTGATCATGAACGGTGAATTGCGCCGCCCGCTCATGATCGTCATTGGGAATGAAGCAAAGGGAATGAGCCTGGCATTAAAGGGCCTCTGCAACGGCATCATCAGCATCCCCATATCCGGGGAAGTCAATTCACTGAATGTTGCATCCGCAGGCAGCATCTTCATGTGGGAAGTGTATAAGAACTCTGTCTAAGTTACTTTCGGTCCTGTATATCCAGAAGAAGGTTGATTTCTTTTAAAATATAGGCCTGGAATTTGGGGTCCAGTTCCTTAAAGAGGCTAACCAGCTTGGTGAAATTTTCATCGGGACCCTTGCTGAACATTTCCCCTTCCCCCTCTTTAAGCCATCTTTCATTTACATTGAAGGACGAACAGATCAATTTGACCAGACGATCGTTTACCTTCCGTTTTTCGACTTCCACCCCCGCCAAATACCCGCTGGAAAGGGAAATAACCCGCGAAAATTGAACCTGGGAAAGCCGTAATTCCTGACGTATCTGTTTGATACGCCGGTTTACCGATACCGTAGGAATATTATTCATTACTTATATTTTAACATGAAAAAAGCTCCATTTACAAGCTTGTTTTTCATAAAATTTAACAAATTTACTCATAATGCTGGATTAGGAGCGAATTTTTACCTTATAATTGTAGATAATATGTCAATGTTAAATGTTATGATGATCGGAGATGTGGTGGGCGATCCGGGGCTTGCGATCCTGGAACAGCGGCTGCCCGGCCTTGTCCGGGAACACGGGGCGGATTTCGTGGTTGTAAACGGGGAAAACGCCGCCGATGGTTTTGGTTTGACCAAGGAAACCCTGGCTCGCATCCTTGCCGCCGGGGCCGATGTGGTAACCAGCGGGAACCATGTCTGGGAAAAGCGGGATTTCTGGCCTGTTCTGGCGGAGGAGCGCCGGGTTCTGCGTCCGGCTAATTACCCTGGGGAGGCCCCCGGTACAGGATGGGTAAGCATCCCCAAGGCCGAAGTTACCTGGCTCGTGCTGAACCTTCAGGGCCGGGAATACATGACCTCCATTGACTGCCCCTTCAAATGTTTTGATAACACCATGCAAGCACTTACGGAAAAAGGGGCCATCGTTTTGGTCGATTTTCATGCCGAATCCACCCGTGAAAAGGAGGCCCTGGCCTATTACCTTGACGGCAGGGTAAGCCTTCTGGCAGGAACCCACACCCATGTCCAGACCGCAGACGAACGGATCCTGCCGGGGGGGACCGCCTACATCACCGATCTGGGCATGACCGGAATAAACGATAGCATTATCGGCATGGACCCGAAGATCTGCCTGGACCGGGCGCGGAACCAGGTTCTGTACCGGATGGAGTGCGCCAAGGCCGACCCCAACGGAGCGGGTGGCGCAGTCCAGGGCGTGATAGCCGAAATTGATCGGGAAAGCCGCCGGGCCCTGTCGATAAAAAGAATAGGCTGACGCTCTTTATTAGGCGAAGCCAATACGGTTTAATACCCCGCAGCTTGCCGCAGCTGAAAGTAAGAATATACTGGAAAGATGAGCGAATTCATCCATGAAAGAACATAAAGTGAGTACGCTGATGTATCACATAGTATGTTTGGGAATAGAAGCAAGATATGAAATAAAATTTCCGGAAATTGGAACAGAAAGAGAACATGTACATTTTCTGGTACAATCAGTGCCGACATACAGCCCTGAGCAGATAGTACGGACAATAAGAGCATAACGGCGAGGAAAATATTTGAAGCATGTCCGGAGGTGAAAAAGATGCTCTGGGGAGGGGAATTTTGGACAAGGGGGGGCGTGAGGACTAGCCCCCCTTGCCCTGGCCCCGACCAGCAGGACGCCGGGCGGGGTTGCGATAATGCTCTTTGGGATGATTGCCGTGTTTTCCAATGACGATGGATTTAGCACAATGACAGAGCCGGGCTTTTTTGTCCCGGCTTTACAATGGACTTTTATGGGCACAGCCCAGACCGCCGCAGACGGTTCTTTCTTCCAGCGTTATGCGCCACATTTGAAAATACCGGGTGACAACGAGATACGGATGCTGCTGGACCGCATTGAACCGCAGGAAATGAGCAGCGTATTCGGGGGAATGCTGAAAGAACTCGACGGGCGGGGCGGGCTTGAGCAGTTTCGGGTGCTGGACCTCCCCCGCGCAAGCGGGTTCTTGGGTACTCCTGGCATTGGACGGGAGTGAGAAACAGGACTGCGAGCAGAACGCCGCGAAACGGTTGAAAACGCTCTTCTGGACACCGTGAGCTTCGGGCAATGGGACGCGCGTTCAGGGCATCAGGTGGTATACACCTATCGATGGGTTTCTGATGCGGGACACCGCAGACGCGCTTCACGTGAATTACCTTGAAATGGAGATACGGCGCCGGGAAACGGGAAAAATAACCTATAAAAACAGCTGGGTAACGGACAAACCGGTTACCCAAAAAAACGCGGTGCACCTGGCGGCGTGCGCCCGGGCCCGGTGGAAGATAGAGAACGAGCATAACTCGGCACCTGCGTTGCCGCACGTCTTAAAAAACCACG
>BNUT01000027.1 GCA_025997555.1 Spirochaetia bacterium | reverse complement strand
TGAAGCGCTGATGATTTTACCGGAACTGTTTCAAAACGCAGGGTTTCAGATCACCATTACCGATCCCTCATTTGCGAATTACAGCAATGTTCCTGATACCAGAATCTTTGATAAATATGAAAATATCAAAGCCTTTAATATAAACGGCCGCTATACAAATAATTGGTATATGGAACATAATCAGAATAACAAACAGGTTACCGGTAATACCATTATAAAAAACGTCCTTTGGTTTTCCTTTCTCAAGATATCGCCTGTTTTTCTCCGCAGTATTATATACTATGACGGTACCTATTTGAGTACCGCATTTTTTTCTCTGGGCGTAACAAAATTTATAAATTCCTATGCCGTGCTGGGGTATTTACCCCAATTAACCGCTTATGATGCAGAGGCACCTTCCGCACTTCTCATAACCAATGAGACAACCCATGAATTAGTTTATTTGCAATACCCGGACTATACCCCATCAGATGAAATTACCACCATAGGTACGGGTGAGTTTAAGGATAATAACAGGTTTCATGTCAATACTGCATTTTATTTGAAGCTGGGTGATTTTCTGGAAGAATTAAAGAAGAACGGCGTTTATGATAACACACGGATTATCATTGTTTCAGATCACGGCGCAAATATTGATGCCGGACTTACGGATACGGATATTTCCATACCCGATGAAAGAAGGGAGTTCTACAATCCCGTGTTGCTGGTAAAAGACTTTAACGCTCATGGGGAGCTGAAATTCAGTACCGCATTTATGACCAATGCCGATGTACCGCTTATAGCAACCAAAAATATCATTGATAACCCGGTTAATCCCTTTACCGGCAAAGCTTTGACAGACGCCCCAAAAAGCAATGGGGTTTTTATAACCACAAACCATCTCCCAAATCAGATAAATCACGGAAAATATACCTTTAAAATAACAAAGGATCAGTGGGTTTTTGTGCATGATGATATACTGGAAAAAGACAATTGGACTAAAAGGGAGCCGTAATAAATTTGCATTTTAATCTTCCTTATATTGATACCATAACCATTGACTGCCGTTCAATTGATTCAAGCGGGATAGGCGTATACCTTCGCGGCTGCCTCCCATGCCTCCTTGATTCGCCGCATCAGTTTAATTTAATTGGGGACATTAATAGTCTGAATACGTTCACTCAGAACCGCCGGAACGTAAAAACTTTTTCCTGTACCATAAAAACTTTTTCCCTCAAGGAACTTTTTTTCTTTCCGCCAAATCTTGCAAAAACAATCAACAAGGGCGATTTATATTATTCTCCTTACTTTAATATCCCCGCCGGGATTACCGTCCCTGTCTATACCACCATTCACGACGTTATTTTTCCCGATATGCCTGAGCTCACCTCAAAAATCGGACTCATGATCAGGATGTGGTTTTACCGCCGGGCCTTTAGGCGTTCAAAAAAAATATTCACCGTTTCTGAATTCTCAAAGTCCAGGATTGAATATTATTCCCGCAGGAGGATGCCGGTCATAGTTACCCATAGCGCCATACAGCCCTATTTATTAAACCGGGCTGCGGCTCCCGCCAAAACAGATACCATTCTTTTTATCGGGAACATCAAAAAGCACAAGGGGCTCTGGTGTCTGCTTGAGGCATTCTTCAAGGCAAGGGAAGTGGGACTCACATCACGATTAATAATTGTGGGAAGTAAAGACAATTTCAGATCCGGGGATACGGAAGCGCTGGGGCAGATTGAAAAGGCTGATAGTTCCGTTGTTGAGTTTACGGGGTTTATCTCCGATGAAAAACTAAGGGAGCTGATCGGTGAATCCGCCCTCCTGGTTCAGCCTTCCCTCTATGAGGGGTTCTGCCTTCCGCCCCTGGAAGCTATGGTGTGCGGTACAAAGGCGCTTGTTTCCGATATTCCTGTACTCCGGGAAATATACGACGGCTATCCGGTCACCTTCTTCCGTTCCGGTGACAGCGGGGACCTCGCGGACAAACTCCTTTTGTTACTGTATAATAAAGAACCAGAGCGGATTGTCTTGCCCGATTATTTACGGGAAAAATACACCTTTGAGAAAACTGCCGCAGTTATTCTGCGGGAATTAATTTCATAACAGGAGGCATAGGACTATGCTGATACGATCAAAGGCTCCCCTGCGGCTTGGGCTTGCCGGCGGAGGGACGGATATTTCGTCCTACTACAATCTCCACGGCGGCTACATACTGAATGCCACCATTGATATGTACGCCTACTGTACCATTGAGCCGACAGATGACAATAGCATTACTTTTATCGCCGCCGATATTGAAAAACAGGAAGCATACCCTTCTTCCCCCTGTATTGAAATCCACCGCGACCTTAAACTCCATACAGGGGTTTATAACAGCATCGTAAAAAAATTCAACAACAATAGGGCCCTCTCTTTCAGGATGACCACCTATTCTGACGCCCCCGCAGGATCGGGCCTTGGTTCATCCTCCACTATGGTGGTGGCAATCATTAAAGCCTATGTTGAATGGCTCAATCTGCCCCTGGGGGAATACGATATTGCAGCCCTTTCCTATGAGATAGAGCGCTCTGACTTACAACTGGCAGGGGGCAAACAGGATCAGTACGCCGCCACTTTCGGGGGCTTTAATTTTATGGAATTCTACCAGGATGAAAAGGTTATCGTGAACCCCCTCCGTCTGAAAAGATGGATACGGAACGAACTGGAAAATTCCCTGGTTCTCTATTACACGGGGGTTTCGCGGGAAAGTTCAAATATTATCAGGCAGCAGATAGAAAATACAAAAAACAACAATGTAAAAAGCATTGAAAGCATGCACGAAATTAAAAAACAGGCGATCAAAATGAAGGAGTCCCTCCTTATGGGGGATTTCAAATCCTTTTCGCAGTGCCTTACCGATGGGTGGAATGCAAAGAAGAATGCCGCCGAAGGGATTTCAAATCCCTTTATCAATGAACTCATGGATTATATTCTTGCAAACGGCGCGGAGGCGGGAAAAATTTCAGGCGCAGGCGGGGGCGGTTTTATCATGTGTTTCTGTGATCCCTGCAAACGGATGACCCTTATCAGGGCATTGAAAAAGCGTGATGGTGTTGTTATGACCCCGTCATTTACCGAATTGGGAACCCAGGCATGGACTATTTACAACAATTAACACAACGCTACCCTGCCCTTTCATCGGTGAGCGGCGACATTCAAAGGGCATGTGAACTCCTGATTGATGTCTACAAAAAAAAGGGAAAATTACTGATCGCGGGAAACGGCGGAAGCGCCGCCGATGCGGAACATATAAGCGGGGAACTGATGAAGGGTTTTGTGAAGAAGCGCTGCCCCCCGCCTGAATTTATCGCAAAATTACGCATGACAGATCCCGGCGCCGCAGATTATTTGGGAAGCTTCCTGC
This sequence comes from Spirochaetia bacterium, assembly GCA_025997555.1. Taxonomy (GTDB): domain Bacteria; phylum Spirochaetota; class Spirochaetia; order Treponematales; family Breznakiellaceae; genus BNUT01. The sequence goes on along the minus strand of BNUT01000027.1, from coordinate 17,402 downwards.
AAAGGGGCCTCAGCGTTATCCCCCTTACGCTAAACCCGGCCTTAAGCACCGCCTGCATTAACGACATTGACGGCGGCATCATCTTTGCCCAGCAGGTATATGGCTACGGCCAAAGCGGCGATGCCTTTTTGGGTATCTCCACTTCAGGAAACGCGAAGAACGTGATAAATGCCGCCATCACCGCACGGACAATGGGCTTAAAAACCATCGCCCTAAGCGGCGGTTCCGGCGGAGAGCTCAAAAAATTTTCCGATGTGAGTATCATCGTTCCCGAAAAAGAAACCTACAAAATACAGGAGTTACACATTCCCGTTTATCACACCATTTGTCTTATCCTTGAGGATTATTTTTTTTGATGAAAACAGTAATTATGGCGGGCGGCAGGGGAACGCGGATCAGTTCCATTGCCGCCGATATTCCAAAGCCCATGATCCCCATCGGGGGGAAGCCCATTCTTGCCTATGCCATAGAGGCCCTTGTTAAGGCGGGACTGACCGACATCATAATTGTGGTGGGTTATTTAGGGGATTCGATCACATCCTGCTTTAAAGACGGAAGTGAATTGAATGCCCGCATCACCTATTATACCGAAGCTGAGCCCTTAGGAACCGCAGGAGCCCTATTTGAGATACGGGAGCAACTGGGAGAATCTTTTATTCTCCTCAACGGGGATTTGATTTTCGACATTGATTTTACGCGGCTTATCAATTTTCACACCCAAAAAAAATCCCTTGCCACGCTGGTGTCCCACCCTAACAGCCATCCCTACGACAGTGCGCTTCTGGTAAGTGACGATGAATCAAGGATCATCCAATGGATTAACAAGGAAGATCCACGGGACTATTATAAAAACAGGGTCAGTTCAGGGATTTATCTTCTTACCGCAGAATTACTGTCAATATGTCAAAATTCGCTGAATAAAAAAAAGAACGATCTTGACCGGGATGTATTAAAGCCCCATTTAAAAAGCGGCCGTATATTTGCCTATGACACCCCCGAATATATCAAGGATATGGGAACCCCGGACCGCTACCATCAGGTTGAAGGGGACATTAAATGCGGTATCGTTTCTTTACGCAATCTTTCCCATAAACAAAGGGCGATTTTTCTTGATCGTGATGGTACCATCAATGTGTACAGGAATTTTGTCACAGGACCTGAAGATTTTTTCCTGATTGACGGAACCGGGGAAGCGATCAGGAGGATCAACAGCAACGGCTATCTTGCGATTGTGATCACCAACCAGCCGGTGATTGCCCGCGGGGAATGTTCCGTAGAGGAATTAAACCATATTCACGAAAAAATGGAAACTGAACTGGGCAAAGACGGCGCCTATATCGACGGCCTTTTCTATTGTCCCCATCATCCTGACCGGGGTTTTCCTGGGGAGCGGCCGGAATACAAAATCGACTGTGATTGCAGAAAACCAAAGCCCGGCCTTATTCTGCGGGCCGCCGCGAAATACAATATCGACCTTTCTGAATCATGGATGGCGGGGGATGATTTACGGGATGTGCTGGCAGGCAAGGCGGCGGGATGTAAAACAGCGCTTCTGGCTTCCGATACCGGGTTAAATGGCGGCAAAGTTACCGTTCAGCCTGATATGATTTGTACCGGGCTGTTGGACTTTACGGAGAAATTAGAGTTGTTCAGAAACTTCAGTTTCTGAACAACTCTATTGTTTGCATGAGATACGCCGCTGCATAGCGGCGCATAAAATCTTGCTTCTACGAAAAGGGTATAATTGAAATGAAGGATGAGCCGTGAGTTTTTTGTATACCCTGATTATTTATCCAATTGTGCAGATTATCGAAGTGGTGTTCACCTTTTCCCAGAAGGTTTTTCGGGAACCCGGCGTTTCCCTTTTGGTCATAAGCTGTGTCATAACCCTGCTCTGCCTCCCGGTATACGCAGTGGCGGAGAGGTGGCAGGAACTTGAACGGAATCTGCAAAAAAAATTCAAGCCGAAAACCGACAGGATAAAAAGCGTCTTCAAAGGGGACGAGCAGTATATGATCCTGTCCGCCTATTACCGGCAGAATCACTACCATCCCGTATATGCCCTGCGGAGCTCCTTCGGCCTGCTTATTCAAATCCCCTTTTTCATTGCCGCCTATTCATACCTTTCCCACCTTGAAGCCCTGAAAGGGGCTTCTTTTTTGTTTATCTCCGATTTGGGCGCACCCGATGCGCTTCTCCGTTTCGGATGGGGGGGGGCAAAGATCAACATCCTTCCCATTATTATGACGGCGATAAACTGCACGGCGGGCATGGTATACACCAGGGGGCTTCCGGTAAAAGATAAAATACAGCTTTTCCTGATGGCTGCGGTTTTTCTGGTTCTGTTATATAACTCCCCTGCGGCTCTGGTTGTGTATTGGACCATGAACAACTGTTTTTCCCTGTTAAAAAACCTCTACTATAAATTTGACTTCAAATGGAAAAATACCCTTATCGCGTTGTTCATAAGCGCCGCCGGTATTTTGCTTTCCTTCTATATGATGAGGATATACAAGGGGGATATTAAACTCAGAATACTCTTTTGCTGTCTGTTCCTTATGACTGGGAGTATTCCCTGGATTCTTTCCCCGGTGAAAGGGCTCCTGAAAAAAATATCTGTTCCCCCTTATACCAGCAAAAAAACATTTCTGCTGTTTATCCTTTCCTTCGCGGCGGTCTGGATCATCACCGGGCTGTTTCTTCCCTCCATGCTTATCGCATCTTCCCCACAGGAATTTTCGTATATCGATTCCTATACCACCCCGGTTTTCTTTATTTTCAACACCGCGTTACAGGCCGCAGGATTTTTTGTCTTCTGGCCGGTATGCCTCTATTTCCTTTTTTCACAGCGGGTTAAACGGGCCTTTTCCCTATTGGGATTAGTTCTTCTGGCATCTGCCCTCTGTAATGTTTTTTTCTTTGCCGGGAATTACGGCATTATCTCGGTGGACCTGATCTACAATAACGATGTAAACCATGGACTCAAGCCTATTCTTTTCAATTTAGGAGTATTGATCATACCAATCGCAGTGATACTGTTTTTGTATTTCCGCAGCCAATACCATGCCTTGGCCATTTCCGCATCCGTCTGCCTCTTTGCAATTTCAGGATTCTCTTTTTACAACCTCTTTTCCGTACAGGGTGAATTTGAAAAACTACAGGAATTCCATTCCGGCGCGCAAAATGAATTAACCGCAATTGAGCCTGTTTTTCATTTATCCAGAACCGGAAAGAATACCGTGGTGATCATGCTGGACAGGGCGCAGGGCGCTTTTTCCCCCTATGTTTTGGAGGAAGCCCCCGAATTGGCTGATATATATTCCGGTTTTGTATATTATCCCAATACGGTTTCATTTAACGGTTACACGCGGATGGGCGCTCCGCCTATTTTCGGCGGTTATGAATACACTCCTCTGGAAATGAATAAGCGTGATACCGTCCCCGCAGTTACCAAGCACAATGAAGCGCTCCTGCTCATGCCCCGTATTTTTTCTGAGGCGGGTTATGCGGTGACCGTTACCGATCCGCCCTATCCGAATTACAGCAGCAAGGATGATTTACGGATCTATAATGAGTATCCTGAAATAAGGGCTTTTATTACCGATTCTGTATACACCAATCTTTGGATAAAAGAACATGCCATTCCGGTTCCATCCACCGGAACAATTCTGAAACGGAATCTGTTTTGGTACAGTTTATTTAAGACATCCCCCCTTGCTTTCCGTAAGGGAATTTATCTGGGCGGCGACTGGTGCGCCCCCGGTTTGGTCAATAGAATGACTTCCATGCTGAACGGCTATTCGGTTCTTGATTATCTGCCGAAACTGACGGATTTTAATTCGGAAAAGAAAAACACCGCACTTGTTATGGTTAATAATACTACCCATGAAAACGCCTTTCTTCAGGCCCCTGAATACCGTCCGGCTGTTTCAATAACCAATTATGGAACAAGCCGCTTTAAAAAGGAAATCGCCTATCACGTTAATATCGCCGCTTTAAAACGCCTGGGGGACTGGTTTGATTTGTTAAAGGCCGAAAAGGTTTACGACAATACCAGGGTTATTCTGGTTTCCGATCATGGTTCCCAGAATAATTATGTTACGGAAATAGGCCTTCCCTTTGCCGTTGATAACTTTAATCCCCTTCTGCTGGTTAAGGATTTTAACGCCGCAGGGCCCATCAAAACTGATAATACCTTTATGAGTAACGCCGATGTCCCCTGCCTTGCCCTGGAAGGCCAGATAGAAAACCCGGTCAATCCCTTTACCGGAAAGGTAATCAGCACGGAGTTAAAAGAGAATCCCCTCTATATTGCCGTATCGGGGTCCATACATCTTGAAAACCCGTCGGATGCCCTGTTTGCCCTTGATCCAAAAAGAGATTATTACGTACACGATACCATTTTTGATCCCAATAATTGGGAAAAGGCAGAATGATGATTCTCTATCCTCTCTACATTGACCCCGGAACCGGGAGTATGCTCTTTTCAATCCTCATCGGGGCGGCGGCAACGGCGTATTTTCTTTTCCGCGCCCTCATTATTAAATTAAAGGTGTTTTTTTCAGGCGGCAGGGCAACTGCGGGCGCCCTTGTCTCCCACCCCTATGTGATTTATTCCGAGGGAAACCAATACTGGAATGTTTTCCGCCCGGTTCTTGATGAATTTGAGAAACGGCAGACGGAGCTGCTATTCCTGACATCCTCCGAGAATGATCCGGTCTTTTCTGTTTCATACAAATACATTAAGGCGGAGTTTATCGGTGAAGGGAACAAAGCTTTTGCCCGCCTCAATATGCTCCAGGCAGGCATTGTCCTTATGACGACGCCCGGACTTAATGTCTATCAACTGAAACGGTCAAAGATGGTGAAACATTATGCCCATGTGCTTCATGCGCCGAGCGATGCCACCATGTACCGGCTTTTTGGTATAGACTACTTTGATAGTGTGCTGCTTACCGGGGATTATCAGGCGAAGGATATCAGGACCCTTGAGAAATTAAGGGATTTGCCGGAAAAACAACTGCCCACGGTGGGCTGTACCTATCTTGATGTATATGCGGAAAAAATCAAACAAATTCCCAAAGAAGAAAATCATCCCTTTACGGTACTGGTTTCCCCCTCATGGGGTCCCTCAGCGTTACTGTCGCGGTATGGCGCGAAACTCCTTGATCCGCTGGTCAAAACCGGCTGGCGGATTATCCTGCGGCCCCATCCGCAGTCAAAGAAATCTGAAAGTGCGGTGCTGGAAGGGCTTACAAAAAAATACGCCGGTTCCGCAAACCTTGAATGGGATTATGAGCGTGAGAATGTTTTTTCACTTGCAAAAGCGGACGTCATGATTTCAGACTTTTCCGGCATCATATTTGACTATACGTTTTTATGCGACAAACCGGTTATGTATGTTAAACAGGGGATCGATCTCCGTCCCTACGACGCCGACGATTTGGGGGAAAACGCCGCGGAAGAATTGTGGCAATTTAGGGTATTACATGAAACCGGTATTGAGCTTAAAGAGGAATTTTTTGAAACAATCGGTGATGTAATTAAAAACGCTTCCGACAGCACGGAATTGAAGGCGGCCCGGAAGAATGCCAGGGAAACTGCCTGGCAGTATCAGGGAGAGGCGGGAAAACGGATCGCGGATTTTATGATGCGGGAATTAACAGGAACCGGACAGTGAAAACAGCAATCATCCATTACTGGCTCATAAATATGCGGGGGGGTGAAAAAATGCTGGAGGCCCTGCTGGAACTGTACCCCGATGCGGATATCTACACCCATGTGTATGATCCAAAAGCGGTGTCGGATCTTATTAACTCCCGCCGGGTCTATACTTCATACATAAACAAACTGCCCTTCGCGAAAAAACTCTATCAGAAGTATATGCCCCTCATGCCCAATGCCTTAAAAGACTTTAACCTGCAAGACTACGATCTTGTCATTTCCAGTGAAGCGGGACCGGCAAAAGGGGTGGTGCCCAATCCAAACGCCTATCACCTGTGCTACTGCCACAGTCCCATGCGCTACCTTTGGGATATGTACCATGAATATTTCCGCAAATCCAATCCGCTTGTCCGCTTTTTTATGAAGGCCCTGATTCCGGGTCTGCGCCTGTGGGACATCGCCTCGGCGAATATGGTGGACCGCTTTGTCACCAATTCCCGCTATGTGGCAAAAAGAATACTGCGCGTCTACAACCGGGAGGCGGAAGTTGTTTTCGGTCCCGCGTCAATAGAAAAATTTCTCTCCGTCAAACGTAACCCCGGTGACTTTTATCTGTTTTTTGGACAGGTAACGGGATACAAACGGGCGGACATCGCCATCGAAGCCTGTATCCGCTCAGGGCGCAGGCTCGTTGTGGCGGGTGCCGGGATGGGCAAAAAGGATATCCGCAAATATGAAAAAACCGGCCTGATTGATTTCAGGGGCAGGGTGTCCGACGAAGAGGCGGTAACCCTCTTTTCAGAGGCGCGGGCCTTGCTTTATCCCCAGATTGAAGATTTTGGCCTTATCCCGGTGGAAGCAAACGCCGCAGGCTGCCCGGTAATCGCCTTTCGCCGGGGCGGGGCGCTGGATTCCATAAAAGAGGGGGTTACGGGAATGTTTTTTGATGAACAGACTCCTGAATCCCTGATTGCCGCCCTTGACGCCTTTGAAAAGCGGGAGGGGGAATTTGCGGACCGGGAGAAATTCAGCCTTCACGTAAGGCAATTCTCAAAAGAAGCCTTTAAAGACCGGATTAGAAATATTATTGAGGAGCGCAAAAGAATATGACGGTTAAAACATGCCTTTTTAGCTTGCCAAAGGCCGTCTTTTTTTGCATCTTATACTTATGACCCTTTCTGAATACGATGGCTGGTACCGGACCAGGTATCACCGGACCAGTTCAGCCCTGACCACTACCGCCTTTATCATTGCGGATATTATTGGGGTCATGTTCTCCTTTGGGGTAGGTTTCTTTCTGGTAAACCTCTACAATATAGAAGCTATCAATTTTAAGTCCTTTATTACCTATTGGTCCTATGTGCCGGTTTTTATCCTTATTTTTCAGATTTCCAACCTCTACCCCGGGGTTTCACTGGCCCCTTCCGAGGAGTTGCGCTATTTTACGATAGATTCCCTTATGGCCCACGGGGGGATCATCTTTTCCCGGTATATTGAAGATCAGGAATTTGACGCCATCTCGGCGGCCTTTATCATCAGCTTCCTGTTTTCCATAGCCATACTGCTTACCAACAGGAGCCTGATGCATTTTATCCTGAACAAAACCGGGCTGGGGGGGATTCCTGCGGTTATTTACGGCAGCGGCAGCACGGGCAAGCTGATCACAGACCGGCTTCTTGGGAACAGGCAGACCGGTTATGTGCCGGTGCTTATCCTGGACGATGAAAAAAACGGCGGGGATGAATACCGGGGGATCCCCATCATCCACGATACCGGGATAGGCCCCGAAATCGTAAAGCGTTATAAGATCAAGATGGCCATTGTGGCCATGCCGACCATGGAACAGAAGGAACTGGCGAAACTGCTGAACTATTCCATATCCGCTTTCCGGTATAATGTACTTATCCCCGATTTTTTCAGCGCCGCCAATATATGGATGTCGGTCCGCGATTTTGACGGGGTCCTGGGCTTTGTGACAAACCACCGGCTCAGGATGTTCTGGAACCTGGCGATTAAACGGATCCAGGACCTTCTGCTTGTCATTGTCGGGGGGCTTATTCTGCTCCCCATGCTCCTGTTTATCGCCCTGCTGGTTAAAATCACTTCACCGGGCCCTGTTCTTTACGGGCACAAACGGCTGGGAAAAGACGGCCGTTATTTCAGGGCCTATAAATTCCGCTCCATGGTTTCCGACTCGGAGGAAAGGCTCAAGGCCCTGCTTGAATCGGACCCGGACGCACGGAAAGAATGGGAATTAAGCCACAAATTAAAAAATGATCCACGGGTAACAAAAATCGGAAAAATCCTCCGGCGCATCAGCTTTGATGAATTCCCCCAGCTTATCAATATCCTGAAAGGGGAAATGAGCCTGGTGGGTCCCCGGCCCATTGTGGATGATGAGGTTGAAAAATACGGTGAAGACTTTAAGCGGATATTCTCGGTCAAACCGGGGCTTACCGGACTCTGGCAGGTTTCGGGGCGCTCGGATACCGATTATGCCGAGCGGGTTTCCCTTGATACCTATTACCTTCAAAGCTGGTCGGTCTGGCTTGATATCTGGATTATTTTTAAAACCATCGACGCTATTTTTAAGGGCAAGGGAGCTTATTAAATGCTGAGGACAGCCGCCTTATTTCTTTTGATCCTTTTTTGCGCCTTCCCCGCCTCAAGCGAGCCCCGTTCTATTAATGAAATTTTTTCCGATCTTACCGGGGAAATCAGGGAGCGGGTTTTTTCAGAAGCCGGATATATTACTACCTCTAACCGTTCCTCCCGATACAGGCTCCTCAGCACCCCCGGTTTGGAAAGCCAAATCGCCGGGGAAATTACCGGACAGCAGCCTTCTGTCATTGTGGAATCCCTGATGGTTATACCCAATGGGGGAAAACCGGTTACGCTCATTGATGTTTATAACGCACTGGGCAATATCCGGGACTTGAAAGGGCGCACGTACCATTCATTTACCAGGGACGCGGTTGTCCCCCTTTTTGAGGACGCATCCCGCGTCAACGGGCCAAACAGGATATCGGCCCTGCCTGACCCCCCGGAAAAAAGTTCGGTTCCCGCATCGGAGACCATCTATATCCGCCTGAAGGATGTAAACTTCGGCAATTCATATTACCGGGGTGATATGAACCTGAATCAATACGGATTTTTATACACCCTTACCAATTACCGGGACTTGACCTATATTATCCCGGCCATAAAAAAAGAAAAGTTTACCGCCCGGTTTTATTTTGAGCCCGTTGCGGAGGGGCTGTTGATCTACAGCATCGCCGGCGCGGAGGTTTCCGACTTTATCGCCTCAAAAATCGACATGCCTTCGGCGGTCCAAAAACGCCTTACGGTGATCCTCTCCTGGGCTGTTGACGGGATAAAAAAGCGGGGCTGAAAACAGAGTTGACTTGTTACACCGGTATTTGTTATCATAATGACATTCTGCGGATGTCGTATAACGGCTATTACCCCAGCCTTCCAAGCTGGAGACGAGGGTTCGACTCCCTTCATCCGCTAAATCAACAGTACACAATCTTTATTCCTCATTGATCCGGTAAATCCCCTCCTCTTCCGCAACCATCATTTCCTTTTCCAAAACATCCAAAACCTTGTACAGATCCTCTTCCTCAACGCCGCTCCGCTCCTGCAGTTCCTTTATGCCCGCTTTTCCCTGAGCCGCCAGTGTCTTTACCACCGCGCCGCGGAGCTGGCGGAAGGAGCCTTCAAATTTGGACTGCCGGGTATAATGGGCGCTGCGGCGGTTGGGATTTACCGTAAGCTGCTTCAGGGCAACGCCGTAGTCCATGAGTGCCCAGTACCACTTCCGGGGATTTTTCCGGTCCAGGCAGGATTCCAGGATGGGGAAGATTTCATTGTCCTTGACACCCGTCCGGTCTTTGAAAAAAAAGTGGAGCACCGCAGCGCGGATATTGGTTTCGATAAACACCGAGGGGTAATTATAGGCAAAACAGGGGATGGCCCCGGCGGTATAAGGGCCGATGCCGGGAAGGGGGAGCAAGCCTTTCGGGGTGTCCGGCACCTTGCCGCCGTGTTCCGCAGTAATCCTGCGGGCGCAGTCCTTGAGGAAACGGCAGCGGCGGTTGTAGCCCAGACCGCTCCATTCCCGGAGGGCTTCTTCCATGGAGGCCCCTGCCAGGTCTGCGGGGCTGGGCCAGAGTTTCATCCAGCGGTTCCAGTAGGTGATGACCCGCTCGGTCTGGGTCTGCTGGAGCATGAATTCCGAAACCATGACCCCCCAGGGATTTATGTTTTCCCGCCAGGGAAAGGTTCTTCCCGCCTTCTCGTAATTTGAATAGACTATTTCCCGAAATTCGGTGCAAGTGGTATTGATTGCGGCGCTTTTCATTTTGTAATCTTTTGTACCCCCTCAATAATGAGGGCCGCTATTTGTTCGGGATCAAGCTCATCGGTGTCGATGACAAGATCCGCAAAATCATAAATATCATTATCAATCTGATATATCCGCAGATACCGTTCCCGATCCTGCCGGTCCCGCTCTGCGGTAAAGGCGGCCACTTCTTCAAGGCTGCCCCCTTCCCGCTTGAGGACACGGGCCGCACGGGTTTCCGGTTTTGCCCGCAGGTATACCTTGAAGTCCGCTTCTTTAAGCATCCAGATGGCGAGCCGGGAGCCGAGTACACAGCCTCCGTTTTCCCGGGCGATTGCCACCTGACGGCGGTCTACTTCCCGATCCCAAAAATCATCCCCGGCGGCCTTTTCCATCACTTCTTTTAAGGTTAAATTTTTTTCTTCCGCCAGAGACCTGAATGTAAAATTGATGAACCTCAAACTTAGCACATCGGCCACTATTTTACTGACGGTGGTATTGCCGCAGCCGCTCTTCCCCGATACGGCGATTCGTAGATCACTCATTCCACATTCCTCAGTTGTTCCCGCACATTTTCAAGGGCGTTCTTCATATCCACCACCGCGCGGCTTACTTCGAGGATGGGGGTTTTAGAGCCGATGGTGTTGATTTCCCGGTTTATCTCCTGACAGAGGAAATCGAGTTTTTTGCCGGGGCTTTGGTTTCGTTCGGTTTCGGCCCGGAATTCCCCCAGGTGGGATGCGAGCCGGGAGAGTTCTTCGGAGATGGTATACTTCATCAACAGTACCGCTGTTTCCGCAAGGATGCGGTTCTCATCGATTTGGTTTCCCAGAACTTCGGTAAAGCGGCTTCTCAGATTTTCCTTTATGGAACTTTCAATTTTTGGAGCAAAGGCGGCGACAGTTTTGAGGGACGATTCAAGAACGGCAATATGGGAAAGGATATCCGCTTCGGTATGTTTGCCTTCCCGGATGCGCTCTGCGTCAAAATCATCAACGGCGTTTTTTAGAACCGGCTCTATCTGTTCCCAATAACGATTATCATCCCGGCTCTTTTCAATTTCCAGGACACCCTCCATGCCGAGGATCATGGCGAGGTTCGGCTTCTCGTCGATGTGCAGGATATCCGCCACCTTTTGTATGGCTTCCCCATATGCCCGGACAGCTTCCTGATTCACACCAACCTTTACCGGGGCGTTATGTTCCCGCAAACGCAGGCCGACCTCAATTTTTCCCCTGATACAGCGGGACGCGATATACTCCCGGACCGGGGCTTCCAATGTCGAAAGCCACGGGGGAAGGTTTACATAAATTTCCAAAAAGCGGCTGTTGTATCCGCGAATTTCAAGGGAAAGGGAAATGTTGTTTTCCTGTATTTCCCGGTACGCGTAACCGGTCATGCTTTTCATCGGCCTGCGCCCCTGTAGTATTCGTAAAGGCTGCTGCCGAGTTTCCAGTTGTCCCCGGCGCCCATGGTCACAAAGAGATCCCCCGGTTTGAGTATGCCCTTTAACAAATCCATTGCTTCAAGGGGCTCCTCAACATATAACACGTTATCATGCTGGGCTTTGGTTTTTTCAAAGAGGGTCTTGCCGGTTACGCCCCCGTGGTACTCCTCCCGCGCGGAGCCGTAAATCTTGTGGAGGATAACCATATCCGCCTTTTCAAAGGAGGCGGCGAATTCATCCAGCAGGGATGCGGTGCGGGTGTAGGTATGGGACATAAAACTTACGATGAGCCGCCGCTTCGGATAGAATTCTTTGAGGCCCGCAAGGGTAGTATTAACCGCCGTGGGGTGATGCCCGTAATCATCCATGAAAAGGATGCCCCCGACTTCGCCGATTATTTCAGACCGCCGCTTTGATCCGCGAAAATCTTCCAATGCCCTTCTGACATTTTCCCGCCGCTCCTCATTCCAGCCGTCACCACCCTTCCCATCGCCAAATTCTTTTTTCACCAGTGAAGAAGTCAGCGCCAGCGCCGCTGCGGCGTTGAGGGCTTCGTGCCGTCCGGGGATTCGTAGCCGCAGTTCGCCGGGGAAACCCGTAACCTGCATCACCGCCCGCTCATCTGAAACTTGATATGATGTTATTTGATAATCACCGTCAGCGGTGAATCCGTAGGGAACAAGGGTGATGCCCCGGCCTTCTTTTTCAAAGGCGGCGGCAACTTCGGCGGCGCCGGGATCGTCGGCGCAATAAATCAGTTCCCCGGCTTCACCGGTGCTCGCGGAGGGAAGAAGGCGGCCGTATTCCATAAAGGCGTCCCGGATCGATTCATAGGTGGGGTAATAATCCTGGTGATCGCTTTCCACGCTGGTAAGGATGATCCGCTGCGGATGGAATGAAAGAAAGTGCCTACGGTATTCGCAGGTCTCGGCAACAAAATATTTCTTCCCCAGATTTAGGGTAGAGCGGTCGTTAAAGCCCTTGACTGCGCTGCCCACGAGGATCTGGGCCGGAAGCCCAGCCCCCCGGATTAAGGTCCCCGCCATGGCGGTGGTGGTGGTCTTTCCGTGAACCCCCGCGACACCGGAAGAATCGAAGCCAAGGGAATAATATCCCAGGGCATCGGTGTATTTCAGAATGGAAAGGCTAAGCCTTTGGGCCTCCGCCATTTCAGGGTTTGTCTCGAAGGAATAAGCCGCCGAATAGATAACCAGATCAAGCCCCGGCTGTATGTGTTCCGCTTCAAAAGATTCATGATAGGGGATGCCCAGCTCCTTGAGGATGCTGTCGGTATAAAACACCTCAGGGCGGTCGGAACCGCTCACGGTAATGCCGGTATTGTGCATCAGCTCCGCAAGGGCGCAGGTCCCTGTCCCTTTGATGCCGATAAAATAAACCTTGGCTCCCGGCTGCAAAGCCTTATTGAAGTCCATAGGTGATCATACCCCAAGGAATCCCCTTTTGCAACACGGGCATCTTGCTTTACAATCATGGTATGGATGATTCAGTATCTATAAAAAATTCCGCAGATGTTTTTGCCTGGATTGCCCGGTTCATCAACATGGAAAGGGGCCGGAATGATTTTAAAAATTTTCGTTTGGACCGGATGAGGGTTCTTGCGGAACTTACGGGACGCCCCGAAAGCTGCGCCCCCGCTATTCATATAGCCGGGTCCAAGGGGAAGGGCTCGGTTACGGGGATGATTACCGCCATTCTTGGAGAAGCGAGTTTACGGACCGCCCGGTACACCTCGCCGGATGTGATGGAAAAGCGGGAACGGATTACCCTGGGGAATAAATTCTTTGAAGAATCCATCTATGTTGAAGCGGGACGGGAATTGGTAGAAGCCGAAGCAAAACTGCGGAACCTGAGCGGAAGCGATTCGCGGCTCTTTGATCCCTCTTTGGAGGGCGGCATGGATCCCACCTTTTTTGAACTCATTACGCTCTACTTTTTCCTTTGCGCCCGGAAGGCCCGTTGTGATGTCATGGTGGTGGAGACCGGCCTGGGGGGGCGGCTGGACGCAACCAATATCCTGGATCCCCTCGCCTCGGTAATCACCCTGATCGAGCTGGAACACACCGATGTCCTGGGGAACACCCTTGCGGCCATCGCCGGGGAAAAGGCGGGGATCATCAAGCCGGGGCGGCCCCTGATCCTTGCATGGGAAGAGGATGAAGCCCTGGGGGTATTCCGGAAGCAGACGGCGGAAAAAAATTCTGAACTTTTCTATTTTCCCGAAACCGCCGCAATAGATGATGTGGAAATCAGCAAGGAGGGAACCCGTTTTACCCTGCGCTTTTTGAAAGAAGGTTTTTTCCCGGCACCCCTGAAACTTTTTATCCCCGTGCCAGGAACCGTGCAGGCCCGGAACGCCGCCCTTGCAGCGATCGCCGCAAAAACCGCCTTTCCCCAAATCGAAGAAAAAGCGGTACAGCGGGGGCTGGAAAATTTCACCCTCCCCGCCCGGTTTGAAAAAATTCGGGAAAACCCGGAGCTCGTCATTGACGGCGCCCATACCCCAAAGAGCATAGCTGAATGCGCCCTCACTTTCCGCACCCTTTACGGCGAGGGGGGCATCCTGATCTTCGGTTGTGTGGCCGACAAAAACGCCCTTGCCATGACGGAAACCCTTGTCCCCCATTTTTCCTGCATCATTATTACCACCCCCGGAACCTTCAAAAAAAGCAGTCCTGAGGATGTGTACAAGCTCTTTAAGGAAAGGGCGGGGGTAAATACAGAGGTACTGCTGATACCGGAAACGGAGACCGCCATCGAAAAGGCATTGGAACTGGGGAAAAAACAGGGGCTGCCCATTCTGGGGGCGGGGTCATTTTACCTGGCGGCGGAGATACGGAAGGCGCTTATACGATGAACCTGCCGAAACCGGCTTTATCGGCCCGGCACTTGATCAGTGAGGGGTATGGGGTTTATTCTTTATTTGTAGGATAAGGAATGCCGTTTTTACCTGAAAAGGGGGCTGGGTGTGGATATAACCGGGAAAAAAAATTTACAAAAAGGCGAGAAGGCCATTTATTATCCCGAATTACACTGGATATTCCTGGTTAAACCGGGATTGTGTTTAGTTATTGCTGTCGCACTTTTAATAACAAGGGAAATAATCGCATCTTATGTTGGTTCATTTGGTTTTGATATAGGTAATACCCTTTATCAAATCGCGTTCATAATAATTTTCATACTGGCTTTATTATATATGATCCGGAAGGTGGTTGAATTTTATCTGGTGCAATATTCGATTACCAATAAGCGTTTGATCCTCAAGAAAGGCATCCTTACTTCCACCCTGGTTGATATGCCCATAGAAAAGGTTGAAAGCATCATTTGCGTTCAAAGTTTATTGGGCGCTATTTTTAATTACGGAACAATATTGGTGTCCGGTGTCGGCGGAAGGTTACCCCGTTACAGCACCGTACGGAGACCCTACAAGGTACGAAAAGTAATTAATGATATTATTGATAAAAACCGGAAAATAACGGTCACACGGGAAGATTTGCCCAAGCCGGTGTTGGTAAAAACCGGAAAAGACGGGAAACAGGTGAAAGTAGTACAGGAAATTCAATACGGTACTTTTGTCACTTCCTATCCCCTCGGCGAGCGGAGAGTCCAGGCCAAATAGAGTCTGTCTATAATGTGTCCACATTATAGACAGACTCCCTTGAAAATCGCCGGGGCCGATAAGGGAGGGATGCGATATTCCCTTTTCTCCCCGCTTGCGGGATCGTAAAAGCTGAAACCCTCCGCCCGGAGCGCAACAGCCCCTCCGTGCAGAATCATTCCGCCGTAGAGCCCGTCGTTAAGGATGGGGCTGCCAATCCAGGAAAGGTGGCAGCGGATCTGGTGGCGGAAACCCCGTTTAATCCGCAGCCTGAAGTACACAAAAGTCTCCCCCAAATCTTCCGTTTCCAGTACCTCTGTTATATATGGTTTGCCCTGATCAGCCGCAATGTTCCGCCTTTGTTTTTCCCGCAGCAGCCCCGGCTCCGTTACGACCGGCCGCACCGCCCTTCTTCCCGGACCCCAGGGCCTGAAATAGCTTTTGATGGGGGAAGGTACAGAGCGGCCGGAATCCTGCGGAGAGGGCGGGAACCCCGGCAGAGGGGAACAGGCGGCGCCGGGAGATGAAGAAACGGCGCCGTATTCCTTTACAAAAAGCCCCTGTTCCTGCCGGGCAAGGATGGCGTCCATGGCGCTCTGATTTTTTGCGATAAGCACGAGCCCTTCGGTTTCATAATCGAGCCGATGGAGCAGGCCCCCTTCCCATTCCTTTCTGCCCGAAACCTCAAGCGCCTCTTTCCTGATACGCCCATACCAGTCAAGGAGGGTAGGAAAACCCGGCAGAGGCTTTTCCCCTTCGGTCTTTTTTAAGGGAACCGAATGGATAAAAGGGGGCTTATAGACCACCGCGTAATCTTCTGTTTCGGCCAGAACAAAGGGTTCGGTACCATAGGCTTGAACAAGGTACATCAGGTTTTATTCAGCCTTTCTATTATAAGATGAAAACGATCCGGTAAGGGGGCTTTGAAGGTCCTCTGACCAACGTCCCCCGGCAGGGTTATGGAAAGGCTTTTGGCGTGGAGCATCAGGGAGACATCAGGAAAAAGGGGATCGCTGAAGCCGTAGATGGGGTCCCCCACAATGGGGTGCCCAATATGGCGCATGTGGACACGCAGTTGATGGGTGCGGCCGGTTCGGGGCCGCAGCAGGACCAGGGCATGCCCCTGCCGGGAGCGGATAACCCGGTACAGGGTGAGGGCGCTTTTCCCCTTGCCGGTAGAAACGGCAAAACGCTTCCGGTCCCGGCTGTCCCGGCTTATCAGGGTTTCGATGCGGCCGGATGTTTCCTTTGGGACCCCCTGCACAATGGCGATATAGGTCTTCCGTACCAGGCGGCGCTTAAATTGATCCGAAAGAAAGGCAAGGGCCTCATCATCCCAGGCGGCAATTATCACCCCGGAGGTATCCTTATCAAGCCGGTGTACGATGCCGGGCCTGAACCCTTCACCGGCAGGAACGTTGTCGTCGCCCCATCGCCGGAGCCGCCGGTACAGTAGCGCATTTGCCAGGGTGCCCCTGCGGTTGCCCGCTCCGGGGTGGACCACCATACCCTGGGCCTTATCCACCACTATCACCCGGCTGTCTTCATATATCACCTTAAGGGGAAGATTTTCGCTTTCAAGATCTGTGCTTTCAGGATCTGTCCAGAAAAGCTCCAGGGTATCACCGGGCTTTACAATGCGGGAAAGCTTGACCGCTTTTCCGTTAAGCCACGCCTCCATGGACCGGGTTTTAATTTGGGAACGGGAAAGGAGGCTCAACTGTTCCGATACATACCGATCAAGCCGGAGACTTGAGGGGATTAGGTCCGATACCATACCTGACCAGGAAGGCATCAGGGTAGACCTCCGGTCCCAGGCTCCGGGCCCGGAGGAGCAGGTTCTTCAATAGGGACCCGCTCAATAATGATGGGACTTCCGGCAGGTAACTTTTCGGCCTTTTTGGCCAGCTTATATCTCTTGATTTTGACAATGGTAAAATCGGTCAGGGCCAGGGTCACAGAAGCGGCGCCGGCGATGAGCATGGTCAGCTCATGTTCTTCCTTACTCATATTTTCGGCCCCGGCAGTTTTAAAGGGCCAAGGGGCATACCGGGGATCATTGTCATGGTTAATATATCGTATACCATCCATGATAAAGGTGCTAAAAAACATGGTAAAGGGAAAGGTGCCGAAGGCGATGATCTCCCCCCGGCGGAGATCCTTTGCCCAAAGGGGAAATTCCTCCTTATCCTTCGGGGCCGTGGGTTTAACTGTGCCGCTGGTCATCGTAGAACAGGCGGTACTCAAGAGCGTCAGGGCCAGGACAAGCGGAGCGGTGTATTTCAATAAACTTTTCATTTTTACCGGCATCAATTCCCCTCCTGCGGAAA
>BNUT01000026.1 GCA_025997555.1 Spirochaetia bacterium | reverse complement strand
ATGGAAAAGCAGCGGAGGTTGTGTTATCTCAAAATTACGATGAAAACTATCTATCCCATATTCAAGATGATTTATTTCAAAGGGCATCATTTTATAAAGATAGTCTACAAGAGTTTTGTGCAAATATGTTTAGATCTATGAACAATAGTAAAGCAGCTCAATGGGATTTTTTAGATACTTTTATTAGTATTTTTGATGACAAGTATAAATCACCTAATGACATAACAATTGAAGAATTAAAGAAAAAAACACAGGAGAGTTTAAAAAACAAACATGAGTTATTATATTCTATCCCGAATTCAATTAATAAATTGAAATTCAATAATGGAGTAGAATTAATCGTTAAAGATAATAGAGCCTATATTAGGCAATAAAAAACGTCGTATAACATACGCTATGCGCAATTTTTTTGTCCCAACTTTGTCATTGCAGATGCCATCCATAGCATCTAAAATTTCTGACTTTTTTAATCAAAATTATACCAAGCGTCTGTGTTGCTAAAAGGGGTTGACACAATACCACAATGAGTTTTCTAGTAAAATCATGGTTTTTGCCTGAATATTTACAAGAGTTGCTGTTGATAGTTTATCTGACAATAAAATGTCATCTAAATTTTCCATTGTGTTTTGAATAAAATAAATTGACGATTTAATTTCTGCAATAATTTTATTCTCGAACATCCTTTGTAGTTTATCAATTTCGTTTTTTATATTAGTTAATTTTTTATTAATTTCTGCCAAGAAATATTGTCCTGTTACAAATGAAAGGACGGTAAATACACCCAAAGCAATAGCTGTGGGATTCAATGTCTGCAATCCCGCATGTGGACCAAATCCACCAGTGGCTGACTTGGTTGTAGTATCATATAATCCTTTCAATGGTCCTGTCGTTCTTTGAATTAGAGGACCAGTAGCACCTGCAGGCATAACCACTTTATATGCTGTTGATAAAGTTTTTGACGCCAATGCATTAGGTATAGCACTCAAAACATGATTTAATTGACCTATTGATATTTCCTTAAAACCATTATCTATGTCACCATCAAATGTTGAAATCTCCATTAACTCTTGATCAAGCTTGGTAGCTATAATGATAGATTTATTTTCCTGCATTATATCAATATCTTTTCCTTCATTATTCAAAATAATGGAATTATCCATTGAATGTTGAAAAATATTCTTGACCATTTTTCTTATAACATTTTCAATTTTTATTATATCGTTTTCACTAGTTGTTTTTTTGTTACTATCTTACCTAAAAACAAGCCAATTATGAAAACACCTGAACAGATAAGAATAACCATATAATCTTCCATGACGCCCCCTTTTATACAAATTATATAATGTATTTCACCATTTGTCAATAAAAAATGGCGTATAGCGTATGTTATGTGCAGTTGGGCTTTCTTACATAGTATCTAATAACAAATTACAGTCCAATTTTTTTAATAATATTTTATTTCAATCATATTCTTTTTACTCCCCATATAAAAAATTAGTTAACGAAATCTTTGATCCCTAAAACCTGAATATTTTCCTCTCTGCATTTATCAAAATATTTCATAAGTAAATCATAATGCAAAAGATTTTCCTTTATAAACTCTATTCGTTGTAATATATCACGATGCCAGTCGTAATGATCAACATATAACTTTTCTTTAATTTCACTATATATTTTATCGAACAACTGCATATTTCTTAATCGTACTGCAAGTGCGAGCTGACTTTGCAATTTATGCAAAGAATTAAAACTCACTTTCTCCAGAGTAATATCCAGTAAGTCTTCATCTGACACTGCTTTTGTAAAAAGAGGTAATGCATCTCTTTTTAGCAAAAAGACTATATCCGATACAGATTCTTTTGTCCAAGATGCTGACGAACCACCAACTGTCCAACCAATACCACGGACAATATCAGTTACAGGGATATACAAAGGCATAAAGAATGTTTCTATATCAAAAGTATCTTTTTGAAGTTGAGACGGATCTATTACAAACCCACGATGACAATTGTAGATTGGCTGCATAAAAGCAAAACGATCAGTTATGATAAATTTATCACTACCAAACTGCAAGACAATTTCGTTTAAAACTCTTTGCTATTCTTTTTTTTTCATGGATTTATCACCTCAACAAAAATATTTTGATTACTAAATAATTTTCGTATAGATATAACTCTTACGAATAATAATTCTATTATTGAGAACATTATAAAAACCAGTTTTATATTTACAAAATATTTCATAATGTATGATGCTATAAAATTATATTTATGTCAATATGTTTTTTAATGTTTTACAAATAGTTAAAGCCAAACTGCACATAACGTATGTTATGTGCAGTTGCCATTGCCTTATATTATCCTTTTATTATACCTTTCATAATTAACTACATCTGTTTTATCAGTTACCTTAATGCTTATTACTCGCCCCAATTTATTTGCAATTTTTTTATGGGTTTATACAAAAAAATCCCATTACAAATTTCATAGGCATTTAATTCGCTGTCATATATATCAATTTTATATGAATATATTTTTTTACCATCATCTTCAATTTTATACAATTTTTTAACTAATATTATATCCCTTATTTGTTCAAAATTTAGTATTATTTTTTCTTTAAATATCGAGATTCCTTGTACAAAATATATTTTTTTTGTCTCTAAATTTATATAATATTCATGATTAATACCATCAGAAAAAACCATTTTTAAATAACGACACGTTATATATATTAAGGAAAATATAATAATTAAAAATACCGCTTTTCTTTTAAACATTATTGGTATATATTTAGAAAATATAACCCGTAAAATATTATCAAGACATTCTAAAATCATTATAATCCAGACAAGAGGTAATATTCCTATATCTTTAAGGAACCCTTTAAAATGCTTTCTTTGATATTGTATATGTAATAAGTTGTTTTCTTTTCTAGGCATCCAAAATTGCATAAAATATCCTTTCCTTTTTAGTATCATTTATTTTCAATAATATGTCAATGGCAATTGCACATAGCGTATGTTAGGCGATGGAAATACGGGCGCCATAGGCGCTTACAAATATCTCCTACTTCTTCGTATAGAATATTGTTATGCCCCTATTGCCAAAAAAAGTTTTATATGTTATAATATCATAGAGTATACCGTTTTGGAGGAAATTATGGACAAAAATGTTGAAAATATCATCGAAAATATTGATTTTTCAATGAAAATGGAGGATATGCCCCTTACTGAAGATGATAAATACCGATTAAGGAACTGTATTACCGGCAAGACAGATATTAATGCCGTCTTGCAGGAAACGATAAAAAAATACACATTAATTGAGGCATAGTTATGGAAGAATATAATTATACTTATAAAGGTTCCGAAGATTATTGTTATCCCGGAACCGCAATATTAAAAAACAAGCTTGGATTAAAAGGCGATGATGTATTATTAAAGGCTGAACGGGAAATTACAAGCATAAAATTATTGGTGTTATATGATATGCCAATAGACGGTTTGTTTAATCTTGATCACTTATACAATATCCATAAAATAATATTTGAAGACATTTATGTATGGGCTGGCAAATCAGGAAAGGTGAATTTTTAACAAAAGGGGGGTCTATATTTTGCCGTGGACAATACTTAAAAGAAAACGCAGACAAAATATTTAGTCAATTACAACACGAAAAATTATTACAAAATTTATCCAGAGACAGTTTCACTAAACGGCTTGCATATTATATGGGAGAAATAAATGCTTTACATCCATTTCGGGAAGGAAATGGACGAACATCCCGTGAATATTTTAGACAATTATCATTAAACGCAAATTATATTCTTGATTTTAGTAAAATAAATAAGGATGAACTTTTAACGGCGGACATAGAGGCCTTTAATGGTTCTTATGTGAATTTAATAAAAATATTAAATAAGGCCATAATTGTAAAATAGACAATGATAGATAACACAAATGTTACGTTACCTAGAAAATCAGAGGGTTCAAAGAATATTTCCAATCTTTATATTAATGGGAAAAAATGCCGTATTTCTTTCGCATAGCGTATGTTAGACGCAGTTTTGCCTAAAATTTGTTTAAAAAATACAAAAATATTGACAAAAATAAGTTTTTATAATAAGATACATAAAAGGAGGAATAGGTGAAAATTATAACAATTTGTGGAAGCCTAAAGTTTGAGAATGATATAAAATATTATGCTGAAAAATTGGCATTAGAAGGAAATTGTATTTTAAGTATAATATATCCTACAAAAAACAATTATACAAAGCAGGAAATACATTTTCTTGAAATAAGCCATTATAAAAGGATAGAATTATCAGATGCAATTTTTGTTGTAAATAAAAATGGATATATTGGAGAATCGGTAAAAAAAGAGATTGGTTATGCAAGAGACCATAATAAAGAAATATTATACTTGGAGATGGTATAAATGGTATAAAAACAGCAATAAATAATTATAAGGCAATTGATGGAATAATAAATATGATTGTATTTTTAAAATGTATGCCATATAAAGAAATTAGGATATGGAATTTGTAATAGAAATAAAATGAGAGGAATATTAAAATAAATATATAAAATAATGGAGTACGGCAAAACTGCGTCTAACATACGCTATGCGAAGTCCATTTTGTTTTTATTCCAATACATTTTTTACTATTGAAATAAATAATTCAACTTAATTTCTGGAAATATCGTATGTATTTTATTTATAATTGTTAATGTTGGATTGGATTTCTTTTCCAACCGTTGATAACTATAAATATTTTTCATTCCCAACATTTCAGCTATTTGTTTTTGTGTCATATTTGAATTAAGCCTATAATTCCTTAATAACACAGCTAAGGCAATTTTCGGATCTACCGATGTTTTTATAATGTTTTTTTCATTATCTAACGAATCAGTGGGTAGGGGAAATATAATTTGCGAATCATTCGGTTCTTCGAGGAATAAATTTAATGCTTCTTTACAATTTTTATATAACTCTTCCAAATTATCCCCTTGAGTTACACAACCATCCAATTCTAAACATTCGGCCCAATAGCCGTTTTTTTCTTCATGCATTTTAAAGTGATAATTCATTATTTCCCCCCTTCTTCCTTTAGCCTTTTCAATAGTTTTTGCTCCAGGCCTTTCTTTAATTCCTTATGCATAGGTATGGTTTCACGTAAACCAGATTTACCCACTTTTACGTGTGAACCTACTTGAAAAAGTTCAGCCCACCCAGCCTTTTTGTATCGCTGAAGCATTTCTTTACCACTTAAAGGCATATTTACATATTACCAAATAAATTTGGTTTTGTCAATGTTTTTTTATAATTTTAGATGCGATTTCGAAAAAAATGCTATTATAACACTACATATAGCATATATTTTACAGTACACACCCTATATGTAGTGTTATTCTGGGATTTTAGGTAAAATGGATTTCGCATAACGTGAAAGGTTTGCGAAAATCGGCGTTTTGCAGATTAGTCCCATTTTCAATATTCAATACCTCGTGTTATTTCCTTTTCCTATAAAGAATTAGCGTTGCTAATTGTGGGTGAGAATAACACCGGAAAATGATGGGTTATCAGAAAAGACATCATATTTCCAAAAAGAGGGTTTTTATGAAAATCCATAACGATTTTACGCTGTATTGGCGGGTGTTCCCTTCGGGGAAACGGGTGGTGTATTACTACGCCTATGACGAAAATGGGAAGCGGCTGATGGGGCGTTCCACCGGGGAAACCAACATGACGGCGGCTCGGGTAAGGTGCAATAAACTTTTGAAAGAGGGTAAACTTGTTCCCAATACTGGTTATATGCCGACTTTTGCAGAGTACGCCCAGGGCTGGTGGGAGTGGGAGACCTGCGCCTACCTCAAGAAGCGGCGCAAGCGGGCTGCCCTGACGCAAGCCTACGCCGATAATAACCGCAAGAATCTGAAAAACCAGCTTATCCCTTACTTTGGGGAAATGCCTTTGGATAAAATTACCAAAGCGGATATTGAAAACTGGTTTGATGAGATGATCGACAAGGATTATCAAAACACCACGATTAACGGCTGGTTCGGTACTTTGAAAACTATGCTGATTGAAGCGGCGGAACGAAAACTCCTGCCAAAAGATCCGACCGACAAGATGGGGCGACTTATCAATGACCGGAAGGAAATCAGAATCATTACTCCCGCAGAATTCAAAAAACTGTTTGTGAACGATTGGCGGCGGGTGTGGGATAATGATCTGATTACATACACGGCAAATAAACTTGCTGCCCTGACGGGTATGAGATCAAGTGAAGTATTGGGGCTTAAAGGCGGGTTTGTGTATGACGATCACATTTACCTGTGCAAGCAGTTTGACGAATACGGCTATCGGGACACAAAAACGAAAGACAAAACAAACATTCCGCTGCCGCCTATTCTGATCGATGACCTTATGAAACTCAAGCGCATGAACGGGGACGGCTTTGTGTTCTCCCTCGATGGCGGGGCAACGCCGATACGCCGGAAAACCATGTATGACGATTTCCACGGCGCATTGCGGAATATCGGCATGAGTGATGACGAGATTGCGGAACGGCATTTGCATTTGCACGGGTGGCGGCATTTCTTCAACACGGAACTTTTGAAAGGCGGTTTGTCTATTCTGCAAACGCAGGCTATTACCCGGCATAAGTCCGAGCGTATGACGGAATGGTATCTGCATTTTGACGCTTCCGAATTTGTGAAGGCAAAACAAGTACAGGAAGATCTTTTAAGCCCTGATGTCAAAAAGCCGGTTAAAAGCAAAGCGGCTGCGCCTGAAAAGGCGGCAAAGGGCGGCAAGACGAAGGGGAGCAAAGCGGCGTCCGGCAAGGCCGGGCGGGTGCTGCCCTTCCCTGGGCAAGAGGATACCAAAAAACAGAAACGGGCCTAGTCCTTCCTTTCGCCTAACGCTCAAGCTCCTGCCGGTTTGCGGCGGGGGCTTTTTTTATGTCCAGAGCGTAACTTAAAAAGATTTTTTGGCAAATTGCAGGTTTGTCCCATTTATCGGCGGAATTGGTTATGCGATTTTTGAGAGAGGTGCGGGGGAAACATGGATGAATACCTGACGATTTTTGAGGTTGCGGAACTGACCAAATACACGGTGGGGACGCTGCGGAAATTTGTGTTGAAGCGGCGGATCGCCTTCCACAAGTGGGGGCGGGTTTTACGGTTCAAGCGGAGTGAAATTGAACTCTGGATAAAATCGGGGGCAACAGAGGTTGTGTACCTTCCTGACGGGGAGAGCGGCAAGACGGCGGCGGGAACGGACGGCGGGGTTTCTGCTGGCGGGGAGATAGAGGAATGACGGATATTGACCGGGTAATCGAAGAGGCAAAGGCGGCGGTTATGCCTTTTGAGAGTTGGGAACGGCTGACCGGGGAAAGCGGGGCGGCGTACTCGGCTTTTTGCGCTTACCGGGATTTTGGGCCGGAGCGGAATATCCGCAAGGCGGTGGATGCTGCGGAGCCTGACAGCGGCAAGCGGGATAAACGCTACCGGGTGTGGCGGAACTGGTCTACGGCTTTCCGCTGGCGGGAACGGGCGGCGGAGTATGACCGCTACACGGAAAAACTGAAACAGGCGGAAATGCGGAAGAACCTTGAGGCGCAGGGGGAAAAGTACCGGGCAGCAACCGGAAAAATTCTGGATTTGGTAATTAAGAAGATTGACACGATGAACCCGGTAGACCTGTCGCAGGGAAATGTACCCGTGTATTTGGAAACGGCGGCAAAGGTGGATCGGGATATTGACGAACGGTTGGGCGGCAATGAGGGCAAGGTTGCTGACGCCGGCAAGCAAGGGCAGTTACTATTCGGCCCTGAATTTGAGGGGCTTTAAGCATGGGAACGGCTGCGGCATTTACGCCTACGGTGGTACAGAGAAAAGCGCTTGTTTTGCTTAAAAACGGGGCGAAACATATTTTGCTTTTCGGCGGCTCACGTTCCGGCAAGACCACGGTGCTGGTGATGGCGATTATCTGCCGGGCGGTGCGTTATTCGGGCAGCCGCCATTTGATTTGCCGATACCGGGCCAAGGATGCCCGTTCTTCTGTGCTGCGGGAAACATTGTTACCGGGGCTTAATAAAACTATCGGGAACAAGGCTTATCATTATTTGGCCCATGAAAGTATGGTAACGCTTGCTAACGGTTCTGAAATATGGATTGGCGGCTTAGGCGATAGAGAGCAGGCGGATAAAATCCTGGGCCATGAATACAATACGATTTACTTCAACGAGATTTCACAGTTAAGTTATGCCGCTGTAACAACGGCTTATTCCCGGCTGGCTATGCGGGTGCCGGGGTGCCGCAATCTGTTTTTGTATGACTGTAATCCGGGCAGTCCCTTACATTGGGCGTACAAGATTTTCGTATTGAAAAAGCAATTCCTGAGCGGGGAACCGCTGGAGAAACCGGAACTGTACGCCTCAATGGTATTAAACCCCGCAGATAACCGTGAACACCTGTCGGAAGATTACATCTCTGACATTCTTGACGCTCTGCCTGAAAAGCAGAAAGCCCGCTTCCGTGACGGCCTTTGGGTTAAGGCCGAGGGCGTTATTTATGACCAGTTTGACGAAACGATGATTGTGAAGGCGGGGGAACTGCCTGAAAATTTTGACCGGGTTTGCGCCGGGCAGGATTTTGGCCTGAACATTACCAATGTCAAGATTGGCTGGCTTGCCGATGTGATTTATGTCCTTGCCGATTACGGCGCATACAACATGACTACCAAAAGTTTCAATGCGGAGCTGGAAGCCCGGCATTGGTTTGACCTTGGGCCTGACGGTTTCGGCTTCCCGGTGTATTGCGATCCTGCCGGAGGAGAGCGCATACAGGAAATTACCGGGGGCGTGAAGGCTAATAACAGTGTTGAGAGCGGGATTGATTTTATCAACGCAAAAATTGAGCGCAAGCAATTCTTTGTGTATGAGAAGTGTACCGGGGTGTTATCTGAAATATGGGACTACTGCCGGGACGAAGCGGGGGAGATTGTAAAGGTCAACGATCACTTTATGGACGCTCTGCGTTACGCAATCTTTTCTGATGTGCAGCAGGGGATTGTGGCGGTATGACGTTGGGAGCGATAGCGACCAGTAAATACAATTCCTATCGGCAAACGGCCCGGAGGGACGTATGAGCATATTCTCTTTTTTCCGCAAGCATAATAAATCCGCTGATAACCGGCCTGAACTGGACGGAGCGGGGAATTTGTTTTTTTCGGAAAATGGGGGTATATTTGATAATAAGCCCCTGCAAGGGGAGCCGTACTTACTCAATTCGTGGGTGAATATCGCGGTCAATACGATTGCCCGCAATGTTGCCCGTGCAATGTTCATTATTGAGAGGGACGGTAATGAGGTAAAAAGCGGGCCGCTGTTTGACTTGTTCAGGCGGCCTAATGAATATACAAGCCGTTACGAGATTTGGAAAGAAACCGCCGCATGGTGGCTTCTTGAAGGGGAAAGTTTCTGGTGGTTTGGAGAGCATTATACCGGCGGTTTGCCGCAAGAACTAATCGTACTCAATCCCCGGCTGATGAGGTGCGAGTATGAGGCAGAACAAAAACCTCTACCTTCTGTTTATCGGCGCCCGTACAGACGCTGGTTTTATCAATCCAATTTAGGTTTAATCCCCATACTGCAAGACGAACTCATTCACTTTAGGGAATGGAACCCTTTTAATCCTGTTCGCGGGATAAATCCGCTTATCCCTCTGGCTCTTGAGCTTGAACAGGATTATTACGCTAATCGGGCAAATACCCAACTGTTAAAGAATAACGCCATTCCGCAGGGCGTTCTAAAGACAGATCAGGTAATAAGGCCGGAAGAAGCGGACGCAATAGAAAAGCGTTGGGAAAGTAAATTCGGGGCTGTCCGGGCCGGGCGTAAAATCGCGGTGCTTGGGAAGGGAACAAGTTTTGAAGCGATAACGCTGACACCGGATGTATGCAAGCTGTTTGATCTAAAGCGTTGGAATTTGTATACGATTTTGGCAAAGTACGGAATACCGCCCAGGGTGGCGAACATATACGATAAGACTACCTCACTTTCCGGCAAGGACACGGCGGAGCAGCACTCGGCGTTCTGGAAGTATACGCTCATCCCATTATTAAAGCAATTTGAACAAATATTAGAAACTCAATTTTTTATGCGCTTTGGTTTGCGTGAGGTGGGGCGGTTTGACTTGTCGGATATTCCCGAACTGCAACGGAGCGAAGACGAGCAGAGCAACCGGGACATCGCCGAAATAAACGCCGGATTAAAAACAATCAACGATGTGTTAACAGAGCGTGGTAAAGAACCTAAGCCGTGGGGCGATGTGTGGTATCGCCCGAAAAGTCTTGTTCCGATGGGAAAGGGAGACGGGGCATGAAAGGGAGTTGTATTCTGTTTGTCAGCAGATCAAAAGATATTTTTCCGCTGGCGAAAATATACACAAAGAAATTCGGTTACTCGGACATCAAGGGAACCACAAGGAGCGGGAACAAACTGCACCGGGTGATCAATGAGTGCAAGCCCCGGCTGGTGTTTGTGGAGGCAAGTTTTTACGGCACGGCCACGCCGTATATGCTGCGGAAACTCCAACAGAAAATCCCCTGGCTGCGCCTTGCGGTATTCTCCCTGGGGGAGTGCGCGCCGGAACTGGAACTGCGGTTTTTATTTTACGGCGTTGAGCGGTACATATCGCTGCATCACGGCATGGCGGATTTCATTCACGGCCTCAAGGCGATACTGGACGGCAAGACTTATATCGCATGGAAGGTCCGCAAGCGCATGGAGGAACTTGGGAGCATACCGGAACCGTCGAACCGGGAGAGTGATCGGGAAGATGAAGTTATGGTTATGCTGGCAAACGGAAAAACGGTTGAGAAAATTGCTGAAACGCTTAATTTGAGTGCGCGGACGGTGGCGCATCACAAGACGAGTATTTTTTCGAGGTATCAGGCGGAGAACATGGCGGAGTTTATCCGGGCCGCCCTGAACTCGGGGAGGCTCATATTGAGAGATATGTTTTATCTGGAAGGGAGGTATTGTTAATGATTGTACGAAACAAGAGCGGGGAATTCAGGGTTGATACTTCATCGGTTCTGCTGGATTTCCTCGGGGTGAAAAAAGAAGCGACGGGGCCGCAGACGGTAAAGGCTGATGTTGAGTTGATTGCTTCCGTACCGTTTGCGCTTTCTGCGGGGAGTGAAACGGCTGATGGTTTTCCGTGGATGCTTTCAACCTTTGACCTTGACCGCTATGGGGAACGGATAGATCCGGCGGGGTGGGAGT
This sequence comes from Spirochaetia bacterium, assembly GCA_025997555.1. Classification (GTDB taxonomy): domain Bacteria; phylum Spirochaetota; class Spirochaetia; order Treponematales; family Breznakiellaceae; genus BNUT01. The sequence continues at coordinate 9,927 of BNUT01000026.1, read as the reverse complement.
TTGCGTGTTATGCGAAAAATCCGGTTGTGGAGTGGGCGCATAACTACCTTATTCCGGCTATCGGGAAAATGGACGGTGTTCATATTGATGATGAGGGTATTCATGGGCTGGTACATTTCAATGACAAGGCTTTTGATCCGTTTGGGTGGGCTATTGGTGAGCGGGTGAAGGCCGGGGTTATCCGTGCCGGTTCTGTGGGGTTCCGTGTCATTGAGATAGAAATTCCTGACAAGGAAACGGCAAAGGACGGAACATCGCTCATTTTCCGCAAGCAGGAACTTTTAGAATTTTCAATCTGCAATGTTCCAGCTAATCCTTTCGCATTGGCTAAAACTATTGAAGCGGCGAAAACGGAAACAACACAGACATTAGGCGGCTCTGCTTTTTGGGGCGGCTTGCTGAATTTTTGACATCCATGTCAAAAATTCAGCTTGGAGTTTTGCTGCGCAAAACTCCAGCTAAAGCATTGGTAACACCGCCTTCCATGGCGGAAAAATATTTTTGAGAGGTGAAACATGGGTAATGAGGAATTGGAAGCGGTCAAGAAAGAACTGGCGGCAATGAAGAAAATCGAGTTGACGGGCTTCACCAACACGGAGAACGCAACGGCGTATTTTCAGAACAAGGAACTGATCCTTGAGGGTATTGTAAAAGCCCTTGAGACTATCACGGTGCAGGAAACCAGCGAAGTGGAGGCGTTGAAAAGTACCGTTAAATCCTTGCGGGATGAACTCAAGAATAAAGCCGCTTATCCTAAAGAATTGTCCCGCCGTGAATTGCTGTATTCCCTGGGCAAAGGGATTGCGGCGGCGTGGGCGGGGAACTACAAAACCCTTGCCGAATTGTCCTTTTCGCCTAACCTCAAGGCCGATAACTGGACGAACCCCAGGGACGTGACATGGGGGGAGCGGGGCTGGAAAGTTGACAAGGCGGCTCTCGGCGATCCGATGGGGAGTATGGGGGCAACCACCGGGGAGCAGTTTTTGATCAATCCGATTTACGAAACGGAGATCATGACGGATGCGGCCAAAAAATCAGTGATGATGAATTTGGTACGGCATCGCCCGATGATGGGGCCGTCTATCTTCCTGCCTACCAGAGACCGGGGTGGGGTTCAGTTACATTGGCTCACCGCCTACGGGCAGCAGATTACCGGGAGCAAGCCGAAGGGGGCGGAGCGTGTCGAGTTAAAGGCGTATACCCTCGCCGGGTACATTCCCTGGTATGATGAATTTGAGGAAGATGTTTTTATCGACCTGGGGGCCATGTTCGTGGACGAGTTTATTGAAGTTTACGGGGCCGAGTTTGACCGTCAATGTTTGCTCGCCGATGACGATCCCTTTACCGGGGCTATGGCGGCTTCCGGTGTTACGGAGGTTGCCATACAGGGGGCTTCCATCAATGCCCTGACATGGAAGGATTTCCGGGATGCGGTTCTTAAAGTGCCCGCCGAGGAAAGGCAGCAATGCGCATGGTTTGTCAATGAAACGGTGCTTGCTCATGTTACCAATATTGAGGACGCTAACGGCAGGCCGATATGGAGGGGGCCGACTGAGGCAATGCCGGGGAAACTGGACTTGTATCCCTATCATGAGGTTTCAATCCTTCCGCAAATGGCGGATATCGGCCCAAATGAGATTTTTGCAGTTTTTATGAACCCCAAAAGAATTCAGCATGGGAACCGCAAGGGTATCGAGATCAAAAAATTTGACGCAACCACGGAAAGCATGGAATATGGGGAATTGTTCCTGCGGTTCCGCAAACGGGACGGGTTTCTGGTCGCAAGGCCGGATAAGAATATCGTGGTCTTGAAAACCAAGGCGGCCTCCGGGGGTGGTGGCGGATCCTAATAACAGTAGTTTGGAAAAAGCCGCCCGGCGTTATTACCGGGCGGCTTTTTTCGTTATGCGCTATTTTTGTAATGAAGCGGGTTTTTTGAAGTGATCGGGATAGCGCCGATATAAAGCCGCTTCTATGCTCTGCTCCTCAAAGTGATAATCAATATTCATGGGGGGAATACAGAGTATTTCCGACAGGCTGGTATAGCCCCATTTGGAATTTCCTAAATCGCCGTTCAGAATGATATAGCCGAACATGTCATCATTACCGTCATACTCACAGATATAGATATCCGTACCGCCATAGAAAAAATGAAAGATTGCGGGGTGTTCTTTCATACCCACCGTTTGATAGAGTTTAGGGCATTTTTTAAGTTGTTTTTCAAGCCTGTTTAAGGCTTCTTCAAAAGCCTCTATATGCTCGACGGTTACGGCATATTGGGCATGAGGGATAAGGGCCGCTACTTTGTGGGCCGTGGTCATTATGGTTTGCAATTTGTTTTCTCCTGCCTGTAATTTCCCCCGCACAAGCGGGGGCGTTGAAACTTAAACCGCTACTTTAAGCGGATATTTTTCTTTCTGTTCTTTCTGTTCTTTTTCTTCCTTTTCAATTTTTTGGCTCCCCTTTTTCTGCCTGATTTCATCCAGGGTTTCTTTTCCTGCCCTGCCCCTTTTCGGCTTGCCGGAAAATACCCAGGCTTTATGCTTGCCGGAGAACCAGAAACCGAGTTCTTTTAGTTGTTCCTTTACTTCTTTTGAGTTGAAACAGTAAATCCAATAGCCTATGATTTCGATTTGACAATCAAGGTTTATGATTTTCTGTAAGATTTCCTGAAAGGGTGTAACTGCTTCGGCGTTGGGTTTCCATTCTTTATCCTCGTAGTACGAGTTAAAGGAACGGGACATAAAACCGTTTAGGAAGGCGTTAAACTGCGCTATGATTTCCTTTGTTATAGCTTCGCCTTCTTCCCCTGCGTGATCGGGGTGATGGGTTTTGAGTAACTGCCTGTAGAGTTTTTTCGCTTCCTCAATTGATTGGCATTTTTCAAAATAATTCATCTTGAAACCTCCTAATTACCCCCGGAAAATACCGGGGGCGTAATGATGTTAAAAAGCCAGTAAAGCGGCTTTTTCCTCCGCTGTGAGCGGTTGGATAAATGGACAGGTTTTACAGATTGTCCGGTCCTGACAGGCCAGACAAACTTTTGACGGGTCCACCATTTCCGGGATAAGCCGGATCAAAACTTCTACGGCTTTTGTCATGGGCTTATTCATAGCCCAGGCAAGGCGCCGGACGGCCGCCGATGAAGCGGGGGAAAGCTGCGGCGTATAGACACGCCTTTCGAGTGCGTTCTGCATGGTAAAAACTCCAAAATGAGAAATAACCCCGGCAGCCAGGGCCGGGGGAAAGTAACCTAAAACAAGGACAGTTGACCGTCTGACAGGACGGAGGGGGGAACCATGCGCCCTGCGTAGATGGTTTTGAGATAGGCGATATATTGAACCGCTTCTTTTTTTGTTCTGAAAAAGCGGCGGTACTTGAGGCCGTGGCCATACGGCAAGGGCAACAACACAAGACGGACCGGGGCCGTTTGTTTTTTTATACTGGTAGAGACTAAAACGGGTTTGTGCCGTAAAAAAGCAAACTGAACAGAGACTTGAAAACAGACCATAAAAACCTCTTTTACTGGTGTATTGGTACATAGAAACAGACCGACTAACCGGAAGGGGCGGGAGTGCGGCGGCAGTGTAGCTGGTAATGCGGGATAAACGACAAGGCATAACAACACCCCAAGGGATAACGGCAGATAATGAAAGAAAAAGCCGATGTTAAGCCCGGCCATACGGCCAGGTGGGGCAAGGCAAAAGGCCTTGCTGATACACTGTATAATATATAATTTACATTATTTAATTTAACTTGTCAAGCAGTAAATGTAAAAAAAAGCATTTTTTCTTGACGTGTCACTATGTTAAGTGCTAACTTTTAGATATGGCAATGACGGAAAAAATACGGCTGATGTTGGTAAAAGAAGGAAACATTTCGGAAAGTGAACTTGCCCGAAGGCTGGGGGACACGCCGCAAAATTTGCATAACAAGATGAAGCGGGATAATTTTTCTGAAAAGGAGCTGCTGGAGATTGCGGCAGCCCTGGACTGTACCCTAAAAATTAACCTTGTAAGAAACAAGACCGGGGAGGAATTTTGACACTTACAACTAATTTCATAGCCGGGCATACCGAATAAACGCCGCATTGACAGAATACTCCGGCGTGACTTCTTACACGATTGCGGTACGGGCGGGGCTGGTTTGGCTGCGGCGCCCCCGGATTGCGCCCTGCTTGCTTACCCCTTCGCTACTATATGACAGATTATGAGGCCGGGCAAATACAGCACGAAAGGCCGCTAAGATAGCGGATCGCCGGAGTACGATGAGCATGAATAGCCGGGCGCCCTTTCACAACAAGCCGCCGCTTACCTACCCCTTACCCAACCATTGACTGACTTGCAAGCCGGGTAAATACAGCACGAAAAGCCGAGAAGCCCTGAAAGCGGGATTAAATGATTTGAAAAATTGCGGAGTGGAGCGCAGCGGAACGGAGCAATTTTTTTCCATATCTCTTTGGGGGCGTTGCGGGGGCTATCCCCCGCAGAGGGGGTAGCGGAAAAGCCGTAGGCTTTGGAGCGTGGGGGAGACTTCCCCCTTTTATTTTAATAGTGTTAGGTGCAATTCACTGTAATGATACTTAGGACTTTTTTTCTTTCGCTGGTAACTCGTTAAACCATTTTTCTATGGCGGTTTCGTATTCCTTGAAATGGGCTTTGATGTAGGCAAGGCGGGTGTTGTATTCGGCGATTAGGGCTTCTATGAGTTCCTTATCGGTTGTTGGCAGGGGGGCTGCGGGTTTGGAGGGGTCTATATGCGAACCGGGGAAGGTGGTTTCGGGGAAGCCGTGGTCAAAGAGGGTGCCGGATTTGAGTTTGGCTTCGTATTTGGACATGAGAGCTTCGTAGAGGGCGGCGTATTCGGCGTTGAGGTTGGTGTTCAGGAAATCTACGATGTTCAGGGTTTCGCTGTCGAAGTGGACGGTGAGGGTTGCTGCTCCGGCGTTGCTGTCTGTGATGGTGATGGTGTCCTGGCCCCAGGGGAGGCGGGTTTCGGTCTGGTCGGGCATTATTTTTCCTGTTCCTTATTCTGTTGTACTTTATTTTTCGGCTTTATTCCAGTTGATAAGCGGAATTCCGGGGCGGTTTCGTGGATTATTGCCAGTTGGGCGGTCAGGGTGTCCATATACGCCTGATTGGTGGCGCATAACTGGTCAAAAACATAGGCGAAGTAATTCTTTCGTTCTGATTTTGTAGGTTTAATCCTCATTGTAGAATATTATATTCTAAATTGTGTTGATTTGTCAATGTTTTTTGGCTTGATTTTGCAGATATTTTCCTTTATTGTTACAGTATGGAGAGTTCTTTGCCAACCAAAGACGGAGCTGTCAACAAACGTATCGGTGAGGCTCGTAAGGCTCTTGGTATGCGGCAGGATGAATTTGCCGATGTCATAAAAGTAAGCCGTTCATATATCGGGGCTCTCGAAACAAGTCAGCGGGAGATTAACGACCGCATTATCGAACTGATTTGTATTAATTGCGGGGTCAATGAAAAGTGGTTACGGGAAGGGACGGGGAAGATGTTCAAAGAAAAGCAAAATCCCCGGCGGGATCGGGTTATGCGTAATTTTGACAAACTTGACGATAGTTTACAGGAATATGTTATTAAGCAGCTTGATATTCTCCTTGAGGCGCAGGATAAGATCATTACCAAAAAATAATTTCAATACTCCTTTGCCAGTTCTTCTAACAGGGGGCCGATGTCGGCCTGTATGATAGCCGCTTTATTGGAATTGGCGAGCAGGGAGAGGTTATCGGTTTTAAGGTTTATCCGTATCAAGTAGGTGTTGTTCCGCTGGAGGGTCAGATGTTCAAAGGGGTAGCGGATTATGCCGGGGGTGTTTATGCCTACGCCGAGTTCCAATAGCAGAATATTTTTACCCTGATGGGCGTTTATCAAGTCAATGAGGTTTTGATACTTTGCCATCCACGGTTTTTCTACAAAGGCGTTGTCCCGCCGTATGTTGGGGATTAGCGGGTTTCCGCAATTCGGGCAGCGGGGTATGTGTTCGGGTTTTACCGAAAAATCGTGAGGGCCGAGAGAAGCAAGCAATTTTTGTATCATCTGGTTATTGGGGTATAGTTCATCGTTACAGGGTTTTGAGCATTGGAAAAATGCAAGGTCGCCCTGGGGTGTGCAGATTTTTTTGAGGTCAAAGCCCGCCTTTTGAAATTGGCCGTCTGTGTTGGTGGTTAAGATGAAATACGGTTTGTTTTTTATTATGCGGTATAAATCAAGATAAAGTTTTCCTATCGCACGGTTGTATCGTATGCTGGCGATATGCCGTGTCCAATAAGCGTGGTGTTCTTCCAATGTGGGAAATTGATAAAGTTCCGCTTCATTGATTGTTCGTATGCCGTAGTGTTCGTGGTAACCAGGAAACCAGATTTTGAAGATAGTTGGATTATCATAGGATAATCCGGCGGCAGCGGAGAGACCGGAGCCTGCGCCGATGATGATTGCATCCGCTTGGTCAATAGCGTTTTTGAGCGTAGCTGTCTCTGACAATAAACTTTTTTCTGAATACATTGTTTTCCATTCACGAAGCGGGAACGATAAACAGTTTTATTCCCTCTCCTGGGTATTTTGTTTTAACCGCCATTACCGCCTGTTCCGCATCCGGCACAGTCCAGTCATCAAGATAAGTGATGATAATGCAATTTTCTTCCGGCCATATTGGAGTCCCCAACCGGTAATTATCTTTCCCTTTGCCATGTACTATCGGGATAATCGTATAAGAAAAATCCTCGATATTCGTTTCAAGCCCCTGGAGAATATCCTCCTGTACCGATCTATTGGTGATGATTTCAATACGTTTCATACTGAAGCCTCCATTGCAGTATTGAGATTTTTAATTTTCTTCCCCCTATGCTCATTGATAAGCGAATACATTACCGGAATAAAGAAAAGCGTGATCACGGTTGATGAGGTAAGACCGCCAATGACGGTAAGGCCGATGGGCTGAATCATGGTTGATGATTCGCCGGGGAAGAACGACATGGGAATGAGACCCAGAATAGTTGTCAGGGTAGTCATCAACACCGGGCGCAGCCGGGAAAAACCGGCATCAATAACGGCCTGCCGTACCGAAACTCCCCGGCCCACGAGGATATTTGTGTAGTCCACCAGAACGATGCCGTTATTCACCACAATGCCCGCCAGCATGACCACCCCTACCAGGGTAAACATACTCAAAGGCTGGCCGGTAATTAAATAAATACCAACAACGCCTATTGCCAAAAGCGGAATGGTGCAAAGATTTATGAGCGGATCTTTGAACGATTCATACTGACCCGCCATGACGCCGAAAACCAGCAACACCGCCAAAGTAAAGATAAGGCCGTAGGTTTTTGTGGTGTCGGTAATTTCCCCCCATTGCCCTTCGTAGCTTATGGTTACTCCTTCGGGTGCAATGAAATTTGCGTCCAGAACTTCCCGGACTTTGTTTTCCACTTCGTCAGCCCGCAGAGATTCCGAGGCGAGATTGCCGGTAACGTGGATGATCCTTGACTGGTTTTCCCGGCTTATGCTCACCGGACCTGCTCCTTTTTCCAGTGAGGCGAAATTGGCAAGGGGATACAGGGTTCCGTTTGAGGAGGAAACAAAAATACGTTCCAGATCGGGCAGTTTTGCGCGGTCCGCTTCGGTAAGCTTGATTATCACATCGTATTCATTTCCCGCATAGCGGAAGGTGGTAGCGGTTGTGCCGTTCATTGCGGCGGCGATTTCGGTAGCGATACTGTTGATGGAAAGCCCCATATTGTAAGCCCGTTCCCGGTCTATCACCACTTCCACTTGCGGCAGTCCTTCGGTCATGTCCACGGTTACTTCCGTGAGTTCGCTCACTTCTGCCTTGATCAAACCGGCAATTTCGTTGGCGGCGGAAAGGCCCGTGTCAATTTCATCCACCCGGAGGGCTATATCAATATCGCTGCCCCCCGACAACATCTGGCTCATACCTGCGCTAAAACTCATGGTTGCGTTGGGAAAATCCCGCGCATGGGCGAGCAGTTTACTGCGCACCGCAGCGCTTTTGTCTGAGGCGGGATTATCCAAATCAAGGCTTACCGCGATTGAACCCCGGTTGGTTCCCGCGCCGCCCATTGCCCTGCCGGAACTTCCCACGTCAACAATGATGCTTTTCGCGCCCTGTATCTCATCAATGGCGAATTCCTGTAATTGCAGCATCACCGCCCTGGTAGTGTCGTAGGTGGTTCCCTGGGGCAGCGTAACATTGAGCGTAACGGATTCCTCGTTCATCCCCGGCATCATCACGAGCCGCATTTTGGGAATGGCAAGGACCGTGCCAGTAAAAAGCGCGGCAATTAATACAATCACCGCAAGCCGGTGCGAGACCGCTATGGTAAGGAGGCGGGTATATCCCTTGTCAATACCTGAAAATATTTTTTCCGCAAAGGTGTCAATCTTTTTGAGCAGAGGATTTTTAAGCGGTTTTTGTGTCCGTGTTTGCAGCGGAAAAAATTTCCCCGCCAATATGGGCACCAGGAATATTGCCACGAGGAGGCTTGAAGCAAGGGCAATGCCTACGGTGAAGATAAGGCCCTGAAGCATTTCTCCCTGCATACCAAGACGGCTTTTGAACAAAATGATAGGCACAAAAACGCAAAGGGTGGTAAGCGTGGAAGAAACAATGGAAGATAGCACTTCCTGACAGCCAAGCACGGCGGCGATTGAAGGTTTTGCCCCCCGCTCACGGTACTTGAAAATATTTTCCAGAATTACAATCGAGGAATCTACTATCATGCCGACACCAAGGATAAGCCCGGTCATGGTGATCATGTTGAGGGTAACCCCTGTTATGCTCATTACCAGCAGCGTTACCAGAATGGAAAAGGGAATTGATATGCCGATGATGATCGTACTTTTGATGTTCCGCAAAAAAATAAGCAGTATTACCATAGCCAAAGCCGCGCCTGAGAGCGCCGAACTGATAAGCTCGTTTATCATTCCCCTGATCTGAGTGGTATCGTCGGAAGTGATGACGAGGCTTATGTCGGCGGGCAGCGTTCTCCGTATTTCGTCCAATTTCACGTTTACCCGATCCGCCACGGCGACTGAATTGGTCCCGCTTTGTTTGATGACACCGACATAGACTCCGCTTTCCCCGTTGATATAAACGGTGGAACTTTCCCTGGGGTAGCCCAGGCCCACCGTCCCCACATCCTGCAAGCGTATGTCCGCTCCGTTTCGTTTTGCTATCACCGTCTCCGCAATATCCTGAATCGAGGAATAGGTTCCGGTAGTGCGGATGCTGTAATTTTTTGAGCCTTCTTCAATGGAACCGGCGCCCAATTCTAAATTTTGAGAGGCAAGCGTGTTCCTGATTCCGGTGATGGTAAGGCCGTAGGCTTCAAGACGGTTTTGGGAAACTTCGATATTGACAATGCGTTCCCTGCCGCCCATGAGATTGGTAGAGGCTACTCCGTCAACCTGTTCCAGACTGTTCTGCACGAGGCTTTTCGCCAGGGAACGCAATTCATCCTGATTCCGGTTTCCTGCCACGGCGATCCGCAAGATAGGCATTGAGTTGGGATCAAACTGAAAAATGGAGGGAGTGCCCGCATCGTCGGGCAATCGTCCCTTAACCTGATCCAGCCGATCCCGAATATCGTTCGTTTTTGCCTCAAGGTTTGCACCGTAATTAAACTCCAGCATGATCATGCTTGACCCTTCGCTTGAGGTGGATGTCATTTCTTTGAGGCCGGAAACATTGACGAGCTGCGCTTCCAGCGGCCGGGTTATGGTTTCTTCCACAGTTTCCGGCCCCGCGCCGCTGTAGGATGCTGACACTACCAGCATAGGCATACTCATTTCCGGGAACATATCAATCGCCACATCCGAAACCATGTACAGCCCCACGATGGCGATCAAACCGAAAACAATAATGCCCAAAACCGGGCGG
>BNUT01000025.1 GCA_025997555.1 Spirochaetia bacterium | reverse complement strand
ACGGGAAAGGTATGATGGCCCATAACAAACATAAAGCTTGAAGCATTTAAAGAGGGGCCGAATGACAGCGCCGATGCCGAGGTAGAAACCCTGGCGGACTGGATCGTCCAGTGGATACTCTTTCTTATCGTAAATACCTTAATCAGATGTCCTCATCAGGCGGGGGGGGGGCTGCGGATGCCCCATTTCCGTGCCGGGGAGAAGTACCCCGAACCCTTACGGACCCTTGTTTTTACGGAAATCCCCAACGACAGTTTCCGTATTTTATTCCGTTTTATCGCCATGGGCTTAAAAGGTTTTGATATATGAAACAAATACAGTATATTCTAATTTATGGCAACAAACGGCAAAAAGCCGTTAAGGGCCGCGCGTATTGCGGGCCATATTTTAAGCCATGTAATGGCATTGGCCAGGGGGATTCGGTGTTTTTACACGTTTTCCATGGTCAAGGCATATCAACGCCTACAGGTGGATATGCTGAAGGAGTTGTCTTATGATGAGACAAAATGTACGGAGCAGGGGAAGTGGGTTTTTAAAACCCGGTTTTTCCCTGCGAATCTTTCTGCTGGGGGCGCTCTTCTGCGCTTCCTTGGTGACTGCCGAACAGGCCGCCGCGCAGGAGGCCGGGAATCCGGCATCCGCAGTGGCAAAGAAACGGCTCACCATGGACGAGGCGGTGGATCTGGCCATCAAGAACAACCTCAGCCTGGAATCGGGCCGGGTGGCGCTGGACACCAAGCAGCGGGCGTCTAAATTGGTGTGGAACCAGTTTCTGCCGGATTTGTCCGTGAGCGGGACCCTTAACAGGGGCAATGAGGGAAGTACGGTTTCCGGGAATAAAGCTATTGAGGAAATGCCACTAAATAGTCTTATCGGGTTACCTTCGGGTACTCCAAATATTTATGGTGTAGTTCCTTATTCCGTGGATGTCTCCCCCCAATGGATTTTCGCGGGGAACTTCTCGGCATCTCTCAACCTGAGCGCCGCCCTTGGGGCGGGTATACAGACTATCAGGCGGAATTATCAGGCGGGGGTGCTTACCTACGAAAAGGCAAAAATTCAGACCGAACGGGATGTGCGGAAGGCTTATTACCAGATACTCCTGCTTCAGGAGAATGCGGCCCTTTTGCAGGAAAGCGTTGTATCGGCCCAGCGGCAGGTTGATATGGCCCAGGCGAATTACCGCGCCAGCCTTGCCTCCCAGCTTACCCTGCTCCAGGCTCAAGTGTCTCGTGCAAACATGCAGCCCAATATCGATCAGATGGAAAGCGGCCTTAAAATGGCTCAGGCCAATTTTGCCATGAGTCTGGGCCTGCCCTACGATACGGAATTTGAACTGGTTCCCGTGGAAGGGGAGCCGGGGGATATTCCTCTGGATGTGGCGGATCTTATTTTCAAAGCCTCCCGGAACAAGCCGGACATTCTGGAACTCAGGGCGAACATCCTTACCATGCAAAGCCAGCGAACAGCCCAGGTATTGCAGCAACGGACCCCCTATCTCAGGCTTGGCTGGACTTGGCAGCCCACATTCGCGAAGGATCTCTTTGACAAGGATACCTGGGATAAGGATGATTGGACGAAAGACTGGATGGATAGGGGTGCCTTTTCCATCACCTTGGGTTGGAGTATCAACTCCGTCCTCCCTTTCGCAAAGGAATGGCAGGGCGTTAAGGACCTGGATAACAACATAAAGACCGCTTCCATCGGGCTTACCCAGACGATCCGGGGAACGGAACTGGAAGTCTACAATACGGTTCTGTCCCTGGGGCGGATTAGATCGACTTGGGAAGCCCAGAACCGCACGGTGGATTTGGCGCAGCAGTCCTATCGGTCTACGGAACAGGCGTACCAGGCGGGGCAGCAGGATTTTCTGCAGGTACAAAACGCGCAGTTGGAACTGAGCCGGGCCCGTGTAGGGGTCCTTGAACAGTATTTTAATTACCTTAACGGTCTTATTGACCTTGAATATGCCATTGGTGTTCCCTTTGGGACTTTGTCGAGGAGTGCGGAATGAAACTTACAGTTGATAATAGAAAGAAAATACATTGCCGGATGCAAATGGCAGAGTGGCTGAAAGCCGCCCGTGTTGTGACTGTGGTGTTCGGCCTTGTAGGATTGATCCTGCTTTCCGGCTGCGATCGCATTAGCGGCGGAAATACCGGTTCCAATAAGGCTGCGGCGAATGCCGATGCTGCGCCTGCCGTGCCGGTGTTTGCGGTAAATACCACTGCCGCCGCTCAGGGGCAAATTCGGGATTACCTTTCCCTTGCGGGGGATATCATCTCCGGCTCCACGGTGGATGCCTATACGGAAGTTCAGTATGGCAAGGTAAACCGCCTCTACGTTTCCGTAGGGGACCGGGTCAATAGGGGGGATGCCCTTGTGTCCATTGACCCCTCCCGGCCGGGGATGAACTTTGTGGCCAGCATTGTCCGTGCGCCTATTGCGGGGACCGTTGTGGCCCTGCCTGCCCAGCTTGGGATGACCGTCAGCCCGGCGGCGCCCCTTGCCCGGATTTCCAGCAGCAATGCCCTGGAGATACGGCTTTATGTGGCGGAGCGTTTTATTTCCCGTATAAGCATGAACCAGCCCTGCGAGATTACCCTGGACGCATACCCCGGAGAGGTTTTCCGGGGGGCAATCCGCGAAATAGCCCCTACGGTGGATGCTGCTTCCCGGACCATGGAAATTCGGGTGAATGTGGAGAACACCGGTTCCCGGCTTAAGGCGGGGATGTTCGCCAAGGTCAGGATCATCACCGAATTTAAGGAAAGTATCGTCAAAGTTCCCGCCAGCGCCATGATTCAGCGTTTTGGGGAAAGCTATGTCTTTGTGGTGGCAAATGATCCGAAAATACCCGGCGTTGCCATAGCCCGGCAGAAAGTAGTGACCCCCGGTATTAATATTGACGGGGTACTGGAAATTCAGAAGGGACTGAGTCCCAATGAAGAAATTATTATTAAGGGGCAGAGTCTTTTGGAAGACGGCTCCCGTATTAACATCGTTGAACGGGTTGCGCCTTTGGGCCCCGCCATTAATACTTCCGATGCGAAGTAGGAGGATAGCATGAGTTTAGCCAAATCAATTGTTGGACGACCAACTACAATCTTTATTATCTTTGTCCTCCTGATCGGGCTGGGGGTCTTTGCCTTTGTGAACCTGCCCATTGACCTGATGCCGGAAATAAACCCCCCGTACCTGGTTGTTTATACCAACTATAGCGGCGCGGGGCCGGAAGAGGTTGAGCGCAGCGTAACCCGGCCCCTGGAAGCGGCCCTTTCCAGCGTGTCCAGTCTTGAAAAGGTCACCTCCACATCATCCAAGGGCAGCAGCATGGTGATCATGCAGTTTACCTATGGGACCGACCTCGCGGACGCTTCAAACTCCGTCCGGGATTCCCTGGAAATGACACGGAACTATATGCCCTCCGGGGCGCAGACCCCGTTGATTTTCAAGTTTGACCCATCGATGATCCCCATCATGGGCCTGATGGTTACCGCGCCCAACCGTTCCGCCGAGGAACTGCGGGAAATCACCGAGGACACGATTATCCCCCGGATCGAACAGACACCGGGTGTGGCTACCGCATCGGTATCCGGGGGCCGGACAAAAATTATCCGGGTGGAGATACCCCAGAGCCGGCTTGAGGCTTACGGCCTGACGGTGACCCAGATACAGCAGATGCTGGCTGCCCAGAATATGCAGGTTGCCGCCGGAACCATCACTGAAGAGGGCCTGTCCTACATCCTTACCACCATGGGGGAATACACCTCCCTGGAGGAGATGCGGAACACGGTTATTTCTTATAAGGGCGGTGGTTTTGTAAACGGCGTGGCTGAGCCCGCCCGGTCAGTATACCTGCGGGATATAGCCAATGTGATCGACGGTTACAAGGATGAAACCAGTACGGTCTATGTAAACGGCGTCCCGGCGGTGCAGATGTCGGTGCAAAAGCAGAGCGGGAAAAACTCTGTCCAGACCGCCAGGGATCTGCGGACAAGGCTGGAACGGCTCTCCCATGAGATTCCCCAGGACATCAAGATTACCGAATTGTTCAACACCACCGATCAAATCGAAAATTCGATTAACCAGGTCGGTTCCAGTGCCATCTCCGGGGCTCTTCTGGCAATTGTTATCCTCTTTCTGTTCCTCCGTTCGATAAAGCCGACCATTATCATCGGCATCAGTATTCCGGTGTCCATCGTTGTCACCATGATGTTGATGTACTTTTCCGGCCTTACCCTGAATATGATGACCCTGGCGGGGCTTATCCTGGGGGTCGGGATGCTGGTGGATAACTCCGTTGTTATATTGGAGAATATTTACCACTACCGGGAAAAGGGCGCCAAGCTGAACACTGCGGCGGTAATTGGTACACAGGAGATGATGATCGCCATCGCGGCCTCTACCTTGACCACGATCTGCGTGTTCGCGCCGCTGGTAATGTTCCAGAGTATGCTGGAAATGGCGGGGGAGATGTTTGCCGGCCTGGCCTTTACGGTGGTTATATCACTGACAGCATCGCTGATCATCGCCATCTTCCTGGTGCCGGTACTTTCAAGCCATTACCTCCCCCTGGTTACCCGGAAACAGAAGGCCCTGACGGGTCCTCTGGCATCCATAGACAATTATTTTGAGAAGGCTCTTGCCGGTCTTGATAATGCCTACCGGAAAGCGGTAGATCGGGTGCTCCGGCACAAGGCCATTGTCATCGGCCTTTTGATAGTTCTCCTTGTGGGAAGCGTTGCTCTTGTCCCGGTGATAGGCTGGGTCTTTATGCCCGAACAGGATCAGGATAACGTGTCCATCAGCGTAACCCTCCCCATGGGAACCCCCTTGCCGGAAACCGAAGCGACACTGCGGCAGATTCAGGGCATTGTGGAGCGGGAAGTAAAGGGCTATGACCGGCTGGTCTTAAATGCCGGCAGTAGCGGTGGGATGATGAGCATGGGCAGCGGGAGCAGCAATACAGGCTCCCTGCGGATCAACCTTCCCAAATTTGAGGAACGGATAGACGATGCCAACACTATCAAGGAAAAAATGCGGGCCCACGTTAATGAATTCCCCGGTGTAAGCATCGGCTTTGGCGGCGGCGACATGATGGGCGGCATGATGAGCGGGGGCAGCGCCGTGGATATCGTGCTCCGTACCGATGACTTGGTAAAGGGCAAGGCCATTGCGGAGAAGATCGCAACCCTGCTCAGGGACAAAATTCCTGAAGTTACCGAACCTGAGGTTGACCTGAAAGACGGGCTCCCGCAAATTGAAATCGCCATTGACCGGGACCGGATATACGCCATGGGACTGAATACCTACACCGTGGGCAACGAGATCAAGGCCGCAGTGGACGGCGTTACCGCTACCCGGTACAAGAGCAACGGTAAAGATTACGACGTGGTGCTGATCCTCGCGGAGGCGGACCGGAGTACCCGGCCTGCTCTGAATCAGATCTTTGTGAACAGCGCCATGGCGGGACGGGTACCCCTTTCCAATTTTGCTTCCTACGTGGAAGGAACCGGGCCCATGACCATCAACCGGGAAAACCAGAGCCGGGTCATCCATATCACCGCCGGGGCCGTGCCGGGGGCCAGGGTAAACCACCTGGAAGAGAAGGTCCGGGCCCTTATTACTGCGGAGATCCCCGCAGAGGATGATGTGATCATCGAGTACGCCGGGTCCAACTCGGAGATGATGAAGCTGATGAAGACCTTCGTCCTGATCATCATCGTGGCGATTGCCCTGGTCTTTGGGATCATGGCGAGCCTCTTTGAATCATTCCGGGACCCCTTCATCGTGCTCTTGACGATTCCCCTGTCCCTCATCGGCATCGTGGCTATCTACCTGATAACCGGGGATCCCTTTAATGTCATGACCGCTGTGGGTCTGCTGGTCCTGTGTGGGGTTATTGTCAACAACGGTATAATCCTGGTGGACTATACCAATATGCTTCGTAAGCGGGGGCTTAGTCTCCACGACGCCTGTGTGGAAGCTGCGGGGAGTCGGCTGCGGCCCATATTGATGACCACCATGACCACCATCCTGGGGCTGGTGCCCATGGCATTCTTCCCCGGCGAGGGCTCGGAAATGACGGCCCCTATCGGCAAGACCGTACTCGGAGGACTCTCCTTTGGTACGCTGATGACCCTGTTCCTGATGCCCACGGTCTATTACATTTTCAACAAAAATTCCGATGCACGGGCAGCCCGTGCGGAAGCCCGGCGGCAGCGGATTGCCGAAGGGCTTTCCCGGAAACAGGCAAAGAAGGACGCCCAAAATCAGGGCGTCGCATCGATGGGTAACGCCCTGCCGCCCGCCGGGGCCTTGACGCCAAACACCGGGGAGGCGCTCTGATGTTCAGAATTGAAATTGTTGCAAACCACTCGGTGGAAGAAAACATTCTGGAAGCTTTTGTCCAGGAAAATGTCGGCAAGTTCTACACCAAGTACCCTAATGTGTTCGGGGTCGGCACCACCGGCCCCCGCATGGGGGACGCCATCTGGCCGGAGGTAAATTTTTCTCTGGTCATTTGGTGTGAGGAAGAGGAGGCCCACGGCATAGAGCGGGCGGTGGCCCGTGTAAAGGAACACTTCCCCGATGAAGGGATCAAAATTTTCGGTCTGCCGGAACATTTGCCCCAGGTTGTGGCGATTCCTGCCGCAGTAGTCCCCATGGCAGCGGCCCCCGCCGCGACAGTGGCGGCAAGTCCGGCATATCAGCCCCCGGTGTACGAGCCTCCTGCGCCCGCCCCTGATCCTACTATCGTGAAGGAGTACGATGGGCAGAGGATGGATGGATAGTCCGGGGCAGGAGGAGAGGTTTGGATCACCCTAAGCTGGCGGCATTTACCCGCACATTGGAAGCCCTTTTCCATGAGGTTGACGATGTGCTGGAAGACCGCTGGGGGCAGAGCTTTTCCCTTCACCCCAACCGTCCTGATCGGGGGGCAACCTGCAACCCCGAAATGGACGGCCTTTTTGAAATAGCCCCGGACTTTACCATCGGAATCGGTTCCGAAAAAGGTCGGGGCTACATTATTTCCCTGCGTGTCGCTACTTTGGACAAGGTCCCCCCGGACCAGTTTGAAGCCTTTATGACCGAAGCCGCCCTCCTGATCCGTGAACGGCTTCCCCGGTTTTTCCCTGAGCGCGATCTTGAGGTAGTCCGTGACGGCAACCGGTTTAAAATTACCGGGGATTTTTCACTGGGCGAAGTTTGAACCCTTTACAATGCGGAGATTAGGGTGTATATTTACCGCATATTTTGCGGAGATTAGGCAGCTTATTCTCCGCAAAGCGGGGGGTTCCAAAGAATGTATATTCATCAGCATGAAAATTGGACCGATTTCAGATGGGATGCGGGGAAGGTGTCTGCAAGCTTGGTCAAAGTCCGCTACCGCCAGGGCCGCTTATTGGGAAAAATGGAGGGGCTGGGGTTTCAGATAGGGGATGAGGCCCAGCTTTCTACCCTGGCCCTGGATGTAGTACGTTCAAACGAGATTGAAGGGGAAAACCTCGATATGGAGCAGGTTCGGTCCTCCATTGCCCGGCGGCTGGGACTGGAAACAAAGGTTCCCGCCGGTTCTACCCGCCATGTGGATAGCGTGGTAGAAATGATGCTGGACGCAACCCAAAACTATGCCCTCCCCCTTACCCAAGAACGGCTCTTCGGCTGGCATGCGGGACTTTTTCCCACGGGATTTAACGGCATTTACAAAATTACCACCGGCAAGTACCGCATGGGCCACATCGAAGTAATTTCCGGTTCAATGGGCAAGCCCAAGGTCCACTTTGAAGGGCCGGAGGCTTCCCGCATTGGCAGCGAAATGGCCCGGTTTCTGGACTGGTTTAATGGCAATACTCCAATCGATCCGGTCCTCAAGGCCGCTATTGCCCATCTCTGGTTTGTCACCATCCACCCCTTTGAAGATGGCAACGGACGTATTGCCCGTGCTCTTGCGGATATGCAGCTTGCCCGTGGGGAGGGCAGTCCACGGCGGTTTTACAGCATGTCCAGCCGCATCTTAACCGAGCGTAAGCGCTATTATCAGGTTCTGGAGACAACACAGCAGGGGGATGGAGACATTACCGAATGGCTGGAATGGTTTCTGGTCTGTCTGGAACGGGCCATAGAAGAAAGCGAAGTTACTTTGGCCGACGTATTATCCAGGGCCAGGTTCTGGGATGCCCATGCCCAAACCCTGCTCAATGCCCGCCAGCAAAAGATGATCAACCTGTTGCTGGACCATTTTGAGGGGAAGCTTACCAGTTCCAAGTGGGCAAAGATCACCGGCTGCTCACCGGACACGGCCCTGCGGGACATCCAGGACCTTATCGGCAAGGAAATTCTGCGTCAGGAAGAAGGCGGTGGACGGAGCACGGGCTATGGGCTGCGGGTTTTGTGAGACCCTCTCAAATATTCTACACTTTTTGCTTCGATTTTAAATTTTTCAGCTTTTTTGCCATATAATCGGCAATAATCTGGGCGATTTCCCCTACCATTTCTTCCTGAAGGCCGTTTATCGACTCAATTTGCAGGGATTCCATTGAAAAAAGCTCCGGGGTGTCAATGTTCAGGGCACCCGCAATCTTTTCCATAACCTCCACCGAGGGAAACCGGCGTTTGGCCTCAATACAGGCGATATAATTGGCCGCCGTATCCGCATTTTCAGCCAGTTTTTCCTGGGATAAGCCCAGCCGGACCCGGTGAAATTTTATATTGAAGGCCAATAATTCTCTTAAATCAGTCACTGGGTATGCCTATTTGTCATATAAATTTATTTTATATGCTTGATAGGTATTGACTAATAATGATTAGTCATAGTATCTTTTCTTTATATGACAAATTGTCATATATCTTTGGTATAATATTCTGAATATCCGGCGGGTATTACGGAATTTTGACCAAAAAAAGGATGTTATGTGCCATTTTTCGCCCGGAATTTTCAAAAGAAATGATTGGATGGATAGGCAAAATCAAGCGTAACTCCTAGAAAGAGGAGAAATTGCAATGAAAAAGGTATTTGTAATTTTGATGTTTGCCGCAGTAATTGGTACTGCGGCTTTTGCGCAGCAAGGTCTATTCAGTGCAGGTTTGGTTGTTGTGCCGAATTTCGGCGGACAAACTGATCCCGATCTGAACAAAAGCACTTATTTCGGCTTCGGATATGGCGCGTACTTTGACGCAAAGTATGCGGTGGTGAATCTTGGTCTTAATAGTGTGACGCCATATTATGACGGCACAATGGATCCTACCGGCACCAATTACTTAACATTTGGGCTATTGGGCAAATATCCGATTGCCATAGGTGAGAAATTTACTATCGCACCGGCTGTCGGCCTTGATTACCAATTGTTCCTTAACTCTGGTATATCACGGGCAGACCTTGAAAATACGGGGTATGAAGCCAGTGATGTAGCAGAACAATTTGATAACTTTGTTATCAAATTTGGCGCTCTTGCTGATTTTACCATTATCGGCGGGCTTTATGTACGCGCAGGTGTTTTGGCAGACCTTGGTCTTCCGCATAAAGACAGGGAGCCTGCGGACTTAACGTTTGGAGTTTCAATACCGATTGGTATTGGATACAGGTTTTAAAAAAACAAAGATATTTGACCGCCCTGTAGCCCGCCGGGGCAGAGCGGTCTTTTCTCATTGCCAATAATCCTTGACTTGACAGTGCATAAAAAACGGAATAAATTATATGCATGAGAATTACCCTTGATTTAAATGAAGCCCTGCTGACCGAAGCCATGCAATGGACCGGAGAGCCCACCAAAACCGCCGTCATTAATGAAACTTTAAAACAAATCATTGACTCAAGAAAAAGAATGATTTTATAGCCTGTTTTTCCGGTATATCTGTTGTTCCTTTAAATATAGATTTTGTTATGTAAAAAAATAGGCGTTATGTGCAGGACATAATGAAAAATATTATTAAGATTTTTACACTTGCCTTGTTTTTTTTTCTGGTAAACCTTAGCTCCTGTTCTCAGTCCATACCTGCCCAGGCGGAATTGGTGCTGGGGACCATTTGTTCCGTGAATCTTTTCGAGGGGGGGACACAGAAACGCTATGCGGCAATTTTTGCCCGGCTCCGGGAAATTGAGGATGTGATGAGCGCCAACATGGCCGGTACGGACCTTGACCGGATCAACCGGAACGCCGGGATCGCTCCGGTTGAGGTTGATCCTGAACTTATCGCCGTGCTGGAGCAGGCGCTGTATTACGCCGAAGCCAGTGACGGCGCTTTCGATCCCACCGTGGGGCCCTTGGTAAAACTGTGGGGTATTGGTTCCGACAACGCCCGTGTCCCGGCTCAGGGTGAAATTGATTCGGCCTTGGCCTTAATCGACCGGCGGGATCTGATTATCGATCGGGCGGCGGGAACCGCTTTTCTGCGGCGGCCCGGCATGGCGCTGGACCTGGGGGCCATTGCCAAGGGTTATGCCGCCGATGAAGCGGTGCGTCTTGCGGAACAAAACGGGGTAAAGCGGGCTCTTATCGACTTGGGGGGAAACATTTTTGCCTACGGTGCACGTGCCCCCGGCGGAAGCGAGCCCTGGCGCATCGGCATTCAGGACCCACGGGATGCCCGCGGCGCCTATATCGGCGTCCTCCGGGGTATAAATAAAAGCGTTGTTACCAGCGGCATCTACGAGCGCTATTTTGAAGATGATAACGGGATTCACTATCATCATCTACTGTCCACCCATGATGGCTATCCCGTGAACAGCGGCCTCCTCTCGGTGACCATTATCGCGGACCATTCCATTGATGCCGACGGGCTTTCCACCTCGGCTTTTACCCTGGGTTACGAAAGGGGCCGGGCCCTGGTGGAATCGGTTCCCGGCGCGGATGCTATTTTCATCTTTGAGGATCTCGGTGTCCGCCTTACCGCAGGGGCGGCGGAGACCTTTACGTTGTCAAATACGGAATATTATCTATTACCGGACGCTGACTAATTCCATCTCAAACACCAGGAAGCTGTTTGCAGGGATAAGTCCGTTACCCACCGCCCGGTCGCCATAGGCAAGTTCCGGGGGAATGATGGCCACCCGCTTTTCGCCGACCTTCATGTCCAGGATGGTTTCGTCCCAGCCCCTGATAACTTTGCCAACACCGGCCTGGAATGACATGGGGCCGCCGTGGAAATCGGAGCCGTCAAAGACGGTGCCGTTAAGAAGCATGCCCTTATAGGCCACCCGGACCGTTTTGCCCGCCGCAGGCTTCGCGCCGGTTCCTTCTTTCTGGATAATGTAGCGTATTCCCGAAGCGGTCTGTTGGGTGTTGGGATATTTTGTGTTGATTTGAGCGATATCCGCATCCCGTTGGGCCCTGACCCTGGCGGCGGCCGATGCCCCGGCGTTTCGCAGCAGATTATCAAATGCGGCCTGATCCGCCTTAAAAGCCGTTGCTTCGGGACCATTGCGGATGATGGTGATGGTTTCAATTCTGTCGCCCTGTTTGATGGTGTTGACCACATCCTGGCCCTGTACTACCCGGCCAAAGACCGTATGCAGACCGTCCAGATGGGGGGTAGCCACATGGGTAATAAAAAACTGGCTGCCATTGGTTCCCGGCCCGGCGTTGGCCATGGAGAGCACCCCCGGCCCGTTGTGCCTCAGGGTGGAATCGAATTCATCGGAGAATTTGTAGGGCGGGCCGCCGGTTCCGTTTCCCGCCGGGTCCCCTCCCTGGATCATAAAATCCGCGATAACCCGGTGGAACGTAAGGCCGTTGTAAAAGGGCTTGTTCCGGGTAAAGTCCATCTTGCCCTCCGCAAGGGCCACAAAGTTGCAGACCGTGAGGGGGGTTTTCTGGTATTCAAGGCGCACCACGATATCGCCTTTGTTGGTGGCGATCCGGGCAAAAAGGCCATTCCCCAGGGCAGCGTCACCGGGGGCCGAAAAGGCGGTCCCGCTCATCATGACCAACAGGATGCCGCCGATTCCCGCAGTTAATGAAAGGTGGTTAAAAATACTCATAATTTATCATAACATAAAATAATTCATTGCATAAAGGGGTGTAAGATTCTATTATACAGTAATGGATCTTACGGAAATTCAAAAAGAATTACTCAAGACGGAGTATCCCATGCTTCAACTTGATCATGATCCTGATATAGAACGCTATTACTATTTTCGCAGTTCCGGAAAGCCGCAGAATGCACTGCGTATTTTTGAAACCAGGCTCAAGCCCCGCTATCCTGATGAGCGCCTGCGGACCGCCCTTTTCCGCACCTACCGCAGCCATGATCCGGTTTACCGGCAGTTGATCACCGTGGCCTACCGGTCCCTGACGGAACGTTCCCTGGACCGGGTACGCCGGATCATCATTTATATCGACAGTAAAATAGCCGCTTACGATGAGCGGGATGTGTATTCGACAATCAAGGCTGTGGAGGATATTCTGAAGATTCTTCCAAAGACCCGTTACGAAGCGATTGAAGGGATCAACCAGTTTTTCCGTTATTCCCAACTCCTGAATTTCCATGTTAAGTCCATGGAAAAGGCGGCTGAACTGGTCCAGGCTTACTATAACGAGTCCCTGTCTGCAGTTGGGAATGAATTCCGGCACCGTGAAACGGAGCAGGGCTCCGACTCCGCCGGGGACTCCCAACGTGGGGCTTTTTCCTCAGTGACATTTACCCCTGCCGACCTTAACCGGATTGAGATTTCCCCTTCCATCGATCGCGTGGAGGACCAAACCCTGGCTTACTGTTTTAAATACTGGAACCTGGTTGGTGATCCTGCCTTTGAGCGTATCCTGTTCCTCTATTCCCGAAAGTACGGCAAAAAGAACCACGATATGTATATTTTAATCCGTCAGGGCAAACGGGCGAAACTCCGGGACGATGAAATTCTCGGCACGGTAATGGCCGTCCTGTCACGGGGATACTATTATTCCGTTTTGGGGGATCGCTACCTTCAGCAGCAATGGGTCGGCCTAAGGGAAATTTTGATGGATCAGGAGGCTGAGGCTAAAGAGCACGCTTCTGCGAGAAAACTGGCCGCCCAAAAAGCGGCTACCCTCCGGACAACGGTTAAAAAAGGCGGCAGGGAGAAGAAACAGGCCATTGCTGCAAAAAAGAAGGCAATTCAAAGGCAGGTCGTCGGCGGGGCCGTAGTTGTTGCTGTGAAACCCACTGCCAGAAATGTTGCCGCCATGACACCGGCCCCGGTGCCGCAGAAACACTATTCCCGGCCTGCTTCTGCTGTCCGCCCGCCTGTGAAGCAGGTGGAACATACCGTCGGCGGTTCCGTTTCCGACCGGCTGCGGGTATTGTCGGGCCGGTCCTACGATCTGTACCGGGAGCGTTTCCTTACCAACGCCCGTCCTGCGATCCGTAAAGTCTTGGGCGCCGGGAAGGGTATCTTTTTCAATCTCCCGGAAAAAGCAGAGGACCTGGTCTACAATTTCCTGCGGGATCATTACGCGGATCCTTACATGAATTGGGCTGAAAGCAAAGAACGGGCGGAACTGACGGCACTGGGCTTCGCGCTTGAATCGCTGAATCCGGTGATTGATGAATGCTATAAAACGGTGAGGGATTAGCCCTACACCTTTATCCGCCCCCGGAAGCTCCGGGACAAAGTGAGCCGGTCGGCGTATTCCAGATCGCCCCCCACGGGGAGGCCCGAAGCAAGGCGGGTTACTTCAATGTTAAATTCCTTGAGGACCTTTTGCAGATAGAGGGCGGTGGTGTCCCCTTCGATAGTGGGGTTCATGGCGAGGATCACCTCCCGGACGCTATCTTTGCGGACCCGGTTCATCAACTGGCCGATGGTGAGGTTACCAGGGCTGATCCCTTCCAGAGGCGCGATGAGTCCGCCCAGAACATGGAAAAGCCCCCGGAATTCCTTTGATTCTTCGATGACCCGCACATCCTGGGCCCGTTCAACCACGCAGATGATTGAGTGATCCCGTGATGAATCGGCGCAGATGGGGCAGGGGTCGGATTCGGTAAAGCTGCCGCACACAGAACAGCGGTGAATCGCCTGATGCAAGCCCGCCAGTTCTTCCGCCAGCATTCCCGCATAACTGGGGTCGGCGTCCAGAATGTGATAGGCCATGCGGCCCGCGCTTTTTTTGCCCACCCCCGGCAGTTTTGAAAGGAGCGACACCAGCCGGTCCAGGGCATTGATGCTCACGACAGCCCCGGAATACTGCCGGGGAAACCTCCGCCGGGAAATCCGGGCGGCATATTCGGCATACCGGGAAGGCCCATGCCGCCGGTAAGGGCGCCCATTTCCTGGCCTATCCGCTCCCGAATTTTTCCCATCCCGTCGGTAAAGGCGGCGGTGATTAGGTCCTGGAGCATCTCCGCCTCATTGGGGTCTATCACCTCCGGGGCGATGCGGACGGCGAGCACTTCCATCTTGCCGTTGAGGTCAATCTCCACCATGCCGCCCCCGGCGGAGCCGGTGACGCCGATATCGCCGAGCTTCTCCTGAAATGCCCCCATCTGTTCCTGTATTTTCTGGGCGTTTTTCAAAATGTCAAAGGGATTAATATTCATGATTCACTCCGATTATTTGACTATGGTTCCCCGGAATAAGCGGAGAACCCGTTCCGTCCGGCTTTCCAAAGGCGGTTCAGGCGCGGGCTGTTCAACGGCGGCGCCATTACCCGCTTTTTTTTTCTCCACGATATTTTCTTCAAAACTTTTGGACAGGGTGCGCCAAACAGGGACGTCCTCGTCACCCTCTGCTTCTTCTGCGGCGCTGCCGGAATCGGCCCCCGTAGCATTCGTTGTCCTGGCCGCCGCCTCTGATTCCCGCGCCGCCATACGACGCTTGAATTCTTCGGTCAAGGATGAGGCGCTTCCTTCGGAGGTAGCGCTTCCAAAGGAAGCGGCGCCGAACCGGGCCTGAGAGTCCGCTACGCTACGGTCTGCCGTCCCGGCCTGAAATTCACGGGACCCGCTAAGGGGCCCTCCGGCTAAAGGGCGGTCTAACCCGCCCTGCCCGTTTAGGGCGTTTACGCCTAATGCGTTACGGGCGGCGTCCACTGCGGCCCGCAGTTCCGGCGGCGAGACCCAGCGGCTCAGCCAGGAAAGTTTGGAGATCACCATTTCCAGTTCAAACCGGGGAGACACCGAATAGCGGATATCCCGGTAGCAATTCAGGAGCAGTTCCAGGGCCTGTTCCAGCCGGACGGAATCGAGGCTTTCCAGGACCTTTGCGGAAAAGCGCTCCGGCTTGTAGCCCAGCAGGGATTCACGGGTGACCCCGTTTTTCAAAAGCAGCAGGCTCCGGTAGAAACCCGTCATGTCGATGATGAACTGTTCAATGGCGACCCCGGAGCCGAGAATCTCATCAATAAGGGCAAAGCATTGGGGGGTATCGTTGGCGGCACAGGCTTCCGCAAGGCCGTTGAGTTTTTCCAGCCCAACCAGGCCCAGCTTTTCCCGGATAAGCTGGGTACGGATATGCCCGGCGGAAAAGGACACCACCTGATCGAAAAGGGTAAAGGCGTCCCGGAGGCTCCCGGTGGATTCACGGGCGATCCAGAACAGGGCCTCATCCTCGGCCTCAATCTTCAGCTCCGCGCAGATGTTTTTCAGAATCCCCTGAATGGTTTCGATGGGGATGAGCCTAAAGGCGAACTGCTGGCAACGGCTCTTGATGGTGGCCGGCACCTTCTGCATTTCCGTGGTGGCAAAAATGAACACGATGTAGGGGGGCGGTTCTTCAATGGTTTTAAGCAGGGCGTTAAAGGCGCTGTTGGAGAGCATGTGGACTTCATCAATGATGTAGACCTTGTACTTCCCTGAGTTTGGGGGAAAACGAACTTCCTCCTTGATCTGCCGAACCGCTTCTACGCCATTATTGGAGGCTCCGTCAATTTCGATAACGTCCATACTGGAGCCCTGGCTGATCTCCCGGCAGTTGGCACAGACCCCGCAGGGCGTCGCGGTGGGCCCCTTTTCGCAGTTCAGGGACCGGGCCAGAATCCGGGCGGCGCTGGTCTTACCGCAGCCCCGTGGCCCGGAAAAAAGGTAGGCATGGGCAATCTGACCGCTTTCCAGTGAATTTTTCAGGGTGGAAACTACGAATTCCTGCCCCGCCAATTCATCAAAGGTCTTGGGGCGCCGCCGGGTGGCGGTAACTTCGTATTTTGGGGCCGCTTCATCTGCCATGGTTTAGAGTATAGCGGAAAAGGGGTTAAAGAAAAAAGCCCCGCAGCCAGGGAGGCCACGGCGCAGAAGCCGGTCGCTTACCGTTGCTTCCTTCCGGACCTGGCGGAGTTAGGCGGCGTCTCCTCGCATGGTTCCTGGCTGCGGGACAGATTTATAGTACCTGACAAGGCGGGGGGTTGTCTACAGGAAAGAAAAAGTGCCCCTGTCCTTAATGTACATGAATGACTGCGGCGGACGAAAGGCGGGATCATTTTTATATGGGTCCAGAGGCAGATCAAAAACCACCAAATCCTCGATCCGTATCGCATAGGCGATTTTTTTACCCGTAAAATAATCCCGGTATCCGGCTTCAGACGCAGCAGAGAGCTTCGCTGTTTTTTCCCAGATTTCATCAATACTGCCCACAAGATACCCCGCATACTTCCAACGGCACACGATTTTTTTTACGGGTGCAGAAGAGTACAGATATATGTAATTGACTTTCTGTTTAAAAATGGTCCTGCGGTATTCGTATTTCTTTTTTCCGCTGGTGATACGCCGGGCGATTGCGGGCTGGATGGATAAGAGGAGGTCCATTTTCCTTTACTCCGTGCTTGAAAGAACGTATTATTATAAGATATATTTTATCTTGAATGAACCAGAATATCAACAAGTACCGCGACAAGCTGAAAAACATTATCGAGTACGGCGGCAGCCTTAACGAAACTACCATACGGCGCTGTTTTATCGATCTGGTCTATAAATATCAGATAAAAAACTTTCATTTTTTATTGTTTTGAAATGTTCTAATAAATTATTGATATTTTGGAATGCTTCATCTTGAGTAAGACAATTTTTACTATCCGATTCTATTAATTCTACTAGTGTATCTTTAGTTTCTACGGTAACCACATCTTCTATAGCTTCACTGGGTAAATCAATATATTGTGAAAATGCCTTTAAACTCTCACATATTGGCAATAAATCATCAAAAAATATTTCTGTTAAATTTGATTGATCGATGAAGTATGTTTTTTGTTGTCGATAAAATAATCAGATTGAATCGAGCTAAAATCCACCAAAATTTCCTGATAATAATATAACCAAATCTTTAAAAAAGATCAAGTTATAGTTTAAGCGGCATGGCGCAAAATTCTCTATATCTACTACCCCGAAGTAAGGGGTACTTGGAAACCCCTCCCCCTTTATGGTATACTGAAAAGGCAAATTTGCACACAGGAGCGGATGGTGTATAAAGCGGTGGACCCCCGGGTTAGTTTTCCCAAACTGGAAGAGGAGGTTTTGGCCTTCTGGGAAAAGAATCACATTTTCGAGAAATCCGTTTCACAGCGGAGTGACAACGAAGAATTCGTTTTCTACGACGGCCCCCCCTTTGCCACGGGGCTGCCCCACTTTGGGCATTTTGTGCCAAATACGATTAAGGACATCATTCCCCGCTACCAGACGATGAAGGGCAAAAAAGTTGAACGCCGTTTCGGCTGGGACTGCCACGGCCTGCCGGTGGAGAACCTCATCGAAAAGGAGCTGGGGCTTAACTCCAAGACCGACATCGAAAAGTACGGGGTGGCGGAATTCAACGAAGCCTGCCGGGCCTCGGTGCAGCGTTATGTAAAGGAATGGCGGCAGGTGATCACCCGCCTGGGCCGTTGGGTCGATTTCGATAACGACTACAAGACCATGGACAGTGACTACATGGAGACCATCTGGTGGGTGATGAAGTCCCTTTGGGACAAGGGCCTTTTGTACGAGGGCCACTACATCCTGCCCTACTGCCCCCGCTGCGCCACGGTGCTTTCCAACCATGAACTCAACCTGGGGGGCTACAAGGATGTGCATGATCCGGCGATTACCCTCCGCTTTAAGGTGAAGGGGGTGGTGCCGGGGAGTCAGGCTGCAGCTGCTTCTTTGCCGGGGGCCGGTTCTCTGGCGGACACCTTTGATGATCACACATATCTGCTGGCTTGGACCACTACCCCCTGGACACTGCCTTCCAACCTGGCCCTTACATTAGGGTCGGACATCGACTATGTGATGGTGCAAGACGGCGATGATCGCTATATGCTGGCGGAGGCTCGCCTCCCTGCCTACTACAAGAATCCGGATGAATACAAGATCCTCTGGAAAAAGAAGGGCGCGGACCTTATCGGCATCACCTATGAACCGCTGTTCCCCTATTTTAAAGATGCCGCCAAGCAAAACGCCTTCCGTACGTACCCCGGTGACTTTGTCTCCACCGAGGACGGGACCGGTATTGTGCATACCGCGCCGGGTTTTGGCGAAGATGACGCACGGGTTCTCAAGGGTACCGGAGTTCCCGTGATCTGCCCCATTGATGCGGAGTGTAGATTTACTGCGGAAGTGCCTGACTACCAGGGCCTCTTTGTCAAGGATGCGGATAAGCCTATCATGGACCGGCTCAAGGCCGAGGGGAAGCTTATCAAGCGGGAGCAGATTCTCCACGCCTATCCCCACTGCTGGCGCTGCGGCAGCCCTCTTATATACCGGGCAGTTGGTTCCTGGTTTGTCAATGTTGAAAAGATCAAACAGGACATGCTGAACGCGAATAATCAGATCTACTGGGTGCCGGAGCACATCAAGACCGGGCGTTTTGGGAAATGGCTTGAAGGCGCCCGGGACTGGGCGATCAGCCGGAACCGCTACTGGGGGAATCCGCTCCCCATCTGGAAATGCCCGGACTGCGGCAAGACGATCTGTGTGGGGAGCCGTGCGGAACTGAAGGAACTTTCCGGGGTGTATCCTGAAGACCTGCACAAGCACTTTGTGGACAAGATCACCATCCCCTGTGAATGCGGGGGAACCATGACCCGTATCCCGGAAGTGCTGGATTGCTGGTTTGAATCCGGGGCCATGCCCTACGGCCAGCTCCACTACCCCTTTGAGCACAAGGAATTTTTTGACAGCCACTTCCCGGCGGATTTTATCAACGAGTCGCTGGATCAGACCCGGGGCTGGTTTTACACCCTCACGATTCTGGCGGCGGCACTCTTTAAGAAGCCGGCCTTCAAGAATTGCGTGGTAAACGGCATCGTGCTTGCCAGCGATGGCAAGAAGATGAGCAAGAGTCTGCGGAACTACACGGACCCCATGGAACTGCTTGATACCTACGGGGCAGACACCCTGCGGCTGTACCTCGTCCATTCGGCCCTGATAAAGGCCGATGATCTCCGCTACAGCGATGACGGGGTGCGGGAAGTGATGAAGAGCATCCTCCTCCCCATGTGGAACGCCTACAGTTTTTATGTCACCTATGCCAACATCGACAAGGTGAGCCCCGTGGGTGCGCCGGAACATCCCGGCAATCCCCTGGACAAGTGGATACTCTCCGTGGCGGAAGCCCTGGTCGAAAAGGTGGGGGGCGCGCTGGACGCCTACGATCTTTCACGGGCCGTGGACCCCATTCTGGAATTCATCGATCTGCTGAACAACTGGTACATCCGCCGTTCCCGCCGCCGCTTCTGGCGTAGCGAGAACGACACCGACAAACTCGAGGCCTACGGTACGCTCTACGATGTGCTCAAAAAACTCATCACCGTGGCGGCCCCCTTTATGCCCTTTACCACCGATGCCATCTGGCAGAATCTGCGGAACGCCGATGAACCGGAATCGGTGCATTTGGCGGACTTCCCCCAGGTCCAGGAAAAACAACGGCACCGGGGGCTTGAGTACCGCATGGCGGCGGTGCAGCATGCGGTGAGTATGGGCCGCAGTCTCCGCTCCCAGTACAACATCAAGGTCCGCCAGCCCCTGCGGATGGTAGAGCTGGTGACCCGCAACCCGGATGAGAAAAAGGTTCTCCTTGAAATGGAAGATATTATCCGGGAGGAACTCAATGTTAAGGATGTACTGTTCCGGGATAATGAAGAAGACCTGGTTGAGTACGAGGTGAAGGCCAACTTTCGCATCCTTGGAAAGGAATTGGGCAAGGACATGAAGGCCGCCGCCGAGCGGATTGCGGCCCTGAGCCAGACTGAAATTCAGGGGCTTCTAGAGGGCGCCACTTTGGCGATTGAGGTGGCAGGCCGCACTGTGGACATTACCGCCGACAAACTTGATGTCAGGCGGATTGAAAAGGCCAACCTTAAAGTGCTGAACGAGGGGACCCTCACCATCGGCCTTGATACGGAAATTACCGAGGAGCTTTCCCGCGAGGGTGATGTACGGGACCTTGTCCGGGGAGTGCAGAATCTCCGCAAGGAAAAGGACCTGGCCGTTACCGACCGGATAACCCTTTACCTCTTCGGTCCCGATAAACTCAAAACCGCCTGGGAAAGCTTCGCCTCTTTTGTGGCCTCCGAAACCTTGGCCCAGGAAGTAAAGTGGGGTGCGGTAGACGGTCAGAATCCCCTGGAAGCGGGAACGGACCTTGAGTCCGCTGAATCCTGGCTGGTGAAGATTGAAAAAGCTTGATCTGAGCAAGAGCCGCCCCCTTGGTTTCGCGGTTCTTCTGTCGACTGCCCTTATCCTGGGTTCCTGCGCCACCGCACCCAGGGTTCCGCCCCTGTCGCCGGATTCTTTGGGGGTAGAATACCTGCCTCTTGAGCCGGGCGCTCTGGTCTATATGTTTGCCGATATGGATGAGGCGCGACCCATACTGAACCGCATGTTCACCGCTTATGCCCCCCAGCCCAAGGCTGCGGAAATTCTTGACCAGACCCGGTATGCGGTGCTGGCGATGTTCCCTCCTGAAAGTGGCCGAAATGTGCAGGCTGTGGCTTGGGGGAAGTACCCCAGCGCCGGGGCGGGATTTTTTTTCACGTTCAGCAAAGACTGGAAGAAGTGTAAGTCAATAACGGGGAAATCCTACTGGTATTCTGATCAGGACGGCCTTTCGGTGGCCCTTAATGCCGGACAGGCATTTGTCGCTACGGGAGCAGCACCGTGCCCCCCATCTCTGTGCCGACCGCTCCGGAAGCAAGCCGGGCCAGGGAAAAAAGGACAACCAGCGCCCGTGCCTGGCTGGGTGAAGGGGTTTTAATCCGAAGCCGGGATTCGTAGCTTGCCGAATCGCCCTCCACAGGCGAAACCGGGTACAGGCCGATTAAAAGCTGCCCCGCTGAACCGTTTTTTAAGTGACCTAGAGATTCCCCTGC
>BNUT01000024.1 GCA_025997555.1 Spirochaetia bacterium | reverse complement strand
CCGCCGTGGGTAATAACATAGCCCTGGGTAAATGCCTGGAAGCCGCCGATCAACTGGAGCACCAGATTGAACTGGATCACCGAAGAGAGCATCGGCAGGGTGATTGCGCCGAAACAGCGCAGCGGCCCCGCGCCGTCTATCTTTGCCGCTTCGTATAATTCATTGGGGATGTTTTTCAGCCCCGCAATGAATATAACCATGGACGAGCCGAACTGCCACACCGCCAGAATAATCAGGATGTTCAGGGCATAGGCGGGTTCACCCAGCCAGGCCTTGGGGGTTATGCCGAAGAGGCCGGCGAACTGGCTTACAATCCCTTCCTTGGCGAAGAGCTGTTTCCACATGATCGCCACCGCGACACTGCTGCCGATCAGGGACGGGATATAATAGGCGGCCCGGTAAAAGGTGGCGCCCTTTTTCAGAATCAGCGCCAGAAGCAGGGCAAAGGCAAGTTTAAGGGGAACCCCTACCAGGGCATACCGGGTGGTAACCTGGAGGGATTTGATAAAGTTCCGGTCACGGGTGAACATCCGCACAAAGTTGTCGAGGCCGTTAAAACTCCCGCCCATAAGACGGGAGTTGGTAAAGGCCAGCACGAGGGATGTGATAAACGGGTAGGCAAAAAATACCAACATCCCGATTATCCAGGGGAGCAGGAAGGTATAAGCCGCCGCTTCTTCTTTAAATGTCATTGAAGCAAAGTAATTCTTTTTCATGCTATACCTTCCTATCTGTCATCCTCAGGGCAGGGCGTCTTTTACGTATTCTTCAAAACGCTGGCCCGCCTGCTGGGGGGTAATGCGTCCAAAGGCAACTTCCGCTCCGGTGGCCATCATGTGGGTTTCGTCCCAGATATTGCTCACCAGAACCCCGGCGCTGTAGGGGTTAACCGGTTTTGAATAAACCGCATTGGTAATGGCAAAGACCTTCTTGTCCACATCGGAAAGGGCGGTGGGATCCGCCAGCAAGGCTTCGACCTGTCTGCTGGAGGGCAGAACCCCCCGCACGGTCTTGAGGATCTTTCCCGCCTCAGGATCGCTCGAAATCCACTGGAGGAAGTCGATGGCCAGGGCCTTGTTTTTGGAACCGGCGTATACCGATTCAATCAGGCCGGGGCGTGCGCTTACCGCCGCGCCCTTGCCCTTGTGGTTATTCGGGTACTCGATCATCTGCAGATCATCCTTGGTCTGGCTCTGATACATGGCGAAGGTGCCGCTGGTATCGAAGGCCAGGAAGGTCTTGCGGGACGCGATGGGGGAATCAATCTGGGAAGAAATAGTCGCCGTTTCCGCCGGAGGCATCAGAACCCCCTTGGGAACCTTGTTCCAGTAATCCATGTAGGCGGCCACATCCGCGCCGGTCATAAGGAATTCCTTGTCGGTCCAGGGGAAGGGCGGTTCCTTGCCCAGATGGGTGATGTTCCACACGGGGATAAAGGTCTCCATAGCCTTGACCATCCGGTTATCCACCATGCCGTAGGTTTTTCCGCCGGACTTTTGGTTCACTTCCGCCAGAATTTTTACCAGATCGTCCCAGGTATAATCTCCGGTGGGCATCTTGATCCCCAGCTCGTCCGCCTGGGTCTTGTTATAGTAGATCACGTTGGCGTTAAGGGACAAGTTGACGCCGTACATTTTCCCATTGATGGAACAGGCCTGTGCGACTACCGGGTTGTGGGTGCTCACGTCAATGAGCCCCGTCAGATCCGTCAGCCCGCCGGTGTCCACATAGATGGGAAGGTCCTCGGCGGACATGGTGAAGATGTCCGGGGCGTTGCCCGCGGCGATCTGGGCCAGCATCTTGGTCTGGTACCCGTCTACGGCGCCGTATTCGGGGATAATTTTTACCCCCGGATGCAGGCTTTCGTAAAACTCGATAGCCTTGATAGTGGCGGTGTTCCGGGTTTCATTCCCCCACCAGGAAAAACGAATTTCCCCTGAAAGCTGCCCTCCGCCGGAAGCCGGTTGCTGTTTACCGCCGCCCGCGAATAAACTTGCTGCGGTGAGCGCCATGACAAGGACCAGAATCGATCCTTTTTTCGCATTTCTCATACTTTCCTCCAAAAAATTTATGTCCTGGCGGATAATCCGCCATACAAGTATGTATTATATGACAGAATAAGGGAATAAACAATAGCGGTACTTTTACCTTTTCCTACCAAGGTTCCATTATTTTAGGAACGACAGGGCGCACCATAATACCGGCGCCTGCCCATGATAATCACCGGTAATACGCGGACGCTTATAGTAATGCTCTTTGTTATTTCCGGCCGCAGTACCGGCGCAGACTTCAGTTATGTCCCCGGATGCGTTGATGTGCGCGCATAAGGCATCCCAGCCTCTTGCCGCACTGTCGGTAAATGATGAAGCTGAAAGCCGCCCGTGTTTTATACCGGTATTCATTGCGTAAACAAACATTGCGGTACAGGAAGATTCATCCCAACACTCATCATCGTCAATAAGCTGCTTCCACATACCGCCGGAACTTTGATAAGCTTTGAGATTTTCCATCATAAGACGATAGGCGTTAAGTATGGTACTATAATACGGATTGTCACGGGGCAGCACACACAGTATGTCTGCCATGGCCCACGCCATCCAGCCATTTGCCCGTCCCCAATAAAACGGGGAATCCGGCGTGTGATAGAACAAACCATTGGGGCGCTGTAAACGGTCAAGGTACAACGCCATTTCACGGGCAGTCCGCTCAATATATACAGGGTCATTGGTGATGCGGTAGCCCTGAGTTTGTACGCTGCCGATCATATACATGTCATCCATCCAAAACCGTGTTTGCCAGGTATAACCGTCATGGGCAAAACGTTTTTGTTCTTCCGTTGCATCTGCGGGAAGCTGCCATTGCGTGTCGGCATACTCAAGCCCCATCTTCTTATAACGTTCATCCCCGGTAATCCGGTACAGCTCCAGGGGCAGGCAGCCAAACATATTAAAATCAACATGGTTCTTACGGGGAAGCAACTGTTTTTCGGCATCGAACAGGGGGGCAAAGCGTGCAATGAGTTTTGCAAGAAGCGCGTCATTTTTTGTTGCCGAAGCAAAACGGAGCGCCCCATACCAGGTAATTACCTCTGCGTAATGAATCGTATCATCGTACAAAAGATGGGGTGTTTGCAAAAAGCGTTCCCCAAGGAGAACGCCGATTGCCGATGCGTTTGTCATCACGACTCCGGTATATACTATAAAATTTATGTCCCGGCGGATATCCACCGGGATCATACTCGCTTATTTTACCTTGACGGCCTGCATCTGGGCCTTTACCGAAAGTTCCGCCGCCTTAAAGCAGTGGTCCTGGGTCATGGCGTTTTCCGTGCGGTTCAGGCAGTCCAGGATGAGCTGGCCGAAGTAGGGATAGCCCACCTTGCCTTCCACATGATAGTAGGTTTCCTCGTGCTGATTGGCCAGGAACAGATGCCCGCCGCCGGAGCCTTTGATACCCACATTCACGTATTTCCGCTGCTCAATATAACCTTCGGTTCCCAGGATGAAGGAGCGTCCGTCACCCCAGGTCTGGAGCCCGTCGGGGGTGAACCAGTCCACCCGGAAATACTGGGTGGCACCGTTGTCCCCCAGCAGGGTGGCATCGCCGAAATCGTCCAGTTCGGGGTAGTCGGGGTGGTTGTAGTTGCCGATTTTGCTGCTGAGTACCTTTGCGTCCTTTACCCCGGCGTAGAACAGGAACTGCTCAATCTGATGGCTGCCGATGTCGCAGAGGATGCCGCCGTATTGGGCCTTCTTGAAGAACCAGTCCGGCCGGGACGAGGGCGCCCCAACGCGGTGGGGACCCATACCCAGCACCTGAATAACCTTGCCGATGGCCCCCTGTTCAATGAGCTGCCCCGCAAAGACGGCGCTTTCCACATGGATCCGCTCGCTGTAGTAACACATGTACTTTTTACCCGTTTTCTTTACCGCCGCCTTGGCCGCCTCAAGCTGTTCCAGGGTAGTGAGGGGGGCCTTGTCGGTAAAGTAATCCTTCCCCGCAGCTATAACCCGCAGGCCCAGGGCGCAGCGCTCGGAGGTAATCGCCGCCCCCGCGACCAGCTTCACTTCCGGGTCATTGAGGATTTCGTCCTCGCTGTGAGCAACTTTAGTGCCGGGGAATTTTGCCACAAAGGCTTCCACCTTTTTGGGGTCCGGGTCGTAGACGCTCTTGAGAACGGCCCCGGCTTCGGTAAGGCCGTTGCACATGCCGTAGATATGCCCGTGATCCAGGGCAATGGCCGCAAAGGTAAACTCTCCCTTCTTGACTACCGGGCTGGGTTTCCCCTTGGGCGCATAGTTCATTCCATCAGACGCATTTGCCATGATATTTCTCCTTATTTTTTGTATTCACTGCCAACAGTGATATTGCCGGCAAAATCCTGTACCGAGCCTGTTTTCTGGTAAAAATGGGGAACATGAGACATAATTCCCTTTACCGTATAGAAGGGATCATCCTTTTGGATTGGCAGATCAATGGTTTTTCCCTCGGAACCGGCCTTGAAGATGGCGGTAATAAGCTCAATGGTCAGCCTGCCGTCTTCACCCTTGATAAGGAAATCCCCGCCGGTTTCTATGGCCTTCATCACGTTATCAATCTGCCCCGGATGGGCAATATGGGTAAGATGGGGCAGGGATTCGTAGTAGGCGGTAAGTTCCTTTTCCAGGTCCGTGTTCTCCGTGGGGAACCCGTTTTCCTTGGACGTGGATGCGTAGACCTTCCAGGGCGCGGATATCCGGGCCTTTTCCCCCTGAAAGATGATCTGCTGTTCCTCACCGTGGTGTATGACAGAGCTGGTAACCTGGGCCAAAGCACCCTTTGCACAGGCCCCGCCGCCGTACTGCATCACCGCAACGGAGATGTCCTCCACCTCGGCGTTGTCGTGGGCGGCGTTGCTGATCATGGCGCTTACCTTTGAGGGCCGGCCCAGCATCCACCCCAGCATGTCAATGTGGTGTACCGCATGGTTCAGGGTACAGCCGCCCCCTTCCTTCTCCCAGGTACCCCGCCACCAGAGGTCGTAGTAGCAATGGCCCCGCCACCAATGGGAATCTATCTGGGCATGGACCACCTTGCCGATTTTGCCGCTGTCCAGCACCTTTTTCAGATTCGTAATGGGGTCCCGGAAGCGGTTTTGGGCTATGGGGGAGAAGATTTTGCCGCTTTCCTTCGCGGCCTTTATCATGG
The DNA here is from genome assembly GCA_025997555.1 of Spirochaetia bacterium. Lineage (GTDB taxonomy): Bacteria > Spirochaetota > Spirochaetia > Treponematales > Breznakiellaceae > BNUT01. The sequence goes on along the minus strand of BNUT01000024.1, from coordinate 16,538 downwards.
CGTCACATTCCTCCAGGGAAGCGGCCATGGGCTTTTCAACGATGACGTTTTTGCCCGCCTTGAGGAAATCAATGGCGATCTCCGCGTGAACATAGGGCGGAGTGCAGATACTTACCAGATCAATAGAAGGATCATTCAAAATTTCCTTGTGGGACGCAAAAACCTTTGCGTCAGAAAGCTTGAAGTCCTTCTTTTTCTGCTCCGCCTTTTCCGGGTATATGTCTACCAGATGGGTGATAGTGCACCGTTCAGGGAAAGCAAGATAGCCTTCCAGGTGCATCCGGGAAATATTGCCCGTACCGATAATAGCAACGTTTAACATGATTCCTCCCTATATGCGGTAAAATATAAAAATATACTACCATACTATTAATGGGGCGTCAACGAAACAAGAAAAAACATTTTTTACATTTAAAAAAATTTTTGCTTGACAGCTCCATACAACCATGCTAGAATTTCATCTTGATTGATAACCAAATCATTGGAGGGCAAGCGTGGAAGAAAAGAATGTTCCGGTTAGCCTCACAAGCCTGAAACGATCCAACTATTTCAGGCGTTCGTGGATGCTTTATTTGATGATGTTGCTGCCTATGATCTATTTTGTGGTGTTCCGTTATGTCCCCATGACCAATATCGTTATCGCTTTTAAGGATTATAATATGTTCCGGGGGGTGTGGGATTCGCCATGGGCGGGGACCAAGTGGTTTGCCCAGGCCTTTGCCTCCCGTGATTTCTATAATGCCCTGCGTAATACCCTGTGGCTTAATCTGCTTGATCTGGTCATTGGTTTCCCGGCGCCCATTATCCTGGCTGTTTTACTGAACGAAGTAACGTCCAACGCGTATAAACGGGTAACCCAGACCATCGTATACCTTCCCCACTTCCTTTCCTGGATTATCATCAGCGGCATCGCGGCCCAGTTGTTTGCCCCCGGTGGGGGGATGATCAATATAATGCTTGGCAAGGTGGGCATCGGCCCCGTCGATTTCTTGATGAAGAACGAGCTTTGGGTGGGAACCTATGTGGGCTTGGGGGTCTGGCGAGAAGCCGGATGGGGTACCATCATCTACCTTGCGGCCATTACGGGGATCAACCCGGAGGTATATGAAGCCGCCGAGGTGGACGGCGCGGGCCGTTTCGGCAAGATCTGGCATGTAACCCTGCCGGGGCTGCGACCTACCATTGTGGTACTGCTGATTATGAACTTGGGCCGTATTTTGGGTAGCGAATTTGACCGACCCTATACTCTGGCGAACCCACGGGTTATGCAGGTGGCGGACGTGATCAGTACCATGGTGTACCGGGTCGGCATCCGGTCTTTCCAGTTCTCATATACGGCAGCGATTGGCCTTTTCCAGTCGGTTATCTGTGTTATTTTTCTGGTGGCCGCCAATCAACTGGCAAAGAAAGTCGGCGACCGGGGTATCTGGTAGGAGGACGGGATGGTTAGATCGAAATCTACAAAAATAGTCGATGCGGTAATCGTTTTAATTCTCTTTGGGGTGATCATCATCTGCCTGCTGCCCATGGTGAATCTTCTTGCCCGGTCCCTGAGCTCCCCGCTGGCAATCGTCAACCGCCGGGTCTCTATTTTTCCGGTGGACCCCACCTGGGAATCGTATCAATACGTGTTTAAAGACCCTTCTTTTTCCCGTTCCATGCTCTGGACCGCCATCCTGACGGTTATCTGTACCCTGGTATCCCTGGCCATGACCATCCTCTGCGCCTTTCCCCTTACCTACGACAGCCTGAAGGGCCGCAAGGTTTTTAACACCCTTATCATCTTTACCATGTATTTCAGCGCCGGTACGATTCCCAATTACATTTTGATGAAGAGCCTCAATCTATTGAACAACCCCTTGGTGCTTATCCTGCCCAGTTGCCTTTCGGTATTCAACATGATAATCCTGCGGAGCTTTTTCTACGGCGTCCCCGACAGTCTGCGGGAATCTGCGGAACTGGACGGGGCAAATCCCTTTACGGTGCTGGTGCGGATATACCTTCCCCTGTCCACCCCGGTGTTGGCCACTTTGGCGCTGTTTTACGCGGTAGGCCGGTGGAACGGCTTTTCCGATGCCCTGCTTTATCTGACCAAGGCTGAATTCCACCCCATCCAGCTAAAGCTCTACAATATCATCAACAATCTTTCTGCCATCGAAATTGCCACCCAGGAAGGTATTGCCGGGGGCGCGCCTCAGATGAGCGACGGCATGAAGGCCGCCTCGGTCATGTTTGCCACCCTTCCCATCTTGGTAGTCTATCCCTGGCTCCAGCGCTACTTTATCAAAGGCGTGTCTTTGGGCGCAGTAAAAGGTTAATAGAATTCAGGCCGCCAAGGCGGTCTGTGGTTTTATTTTCAGGAGGAATTATGAAAAGAAGAACATTAAGTATTATTCTTGCGGGCTTGGTGATCATGTCTCTGTTGATTGCCTGTAACAAAGCCAAGCCGACCGGCGGGGCCGGGGCCGGAGGCCCTCCGCTGGAGATAAGTGTTGAGGTTTTTAACCGAGGCACCGACGGCGGAAGGTCCGATCCGACCAAGAACAACTACACCGACTGGATTACGGAAAAGCTCCTTAAAGAGGAAAACATCAAGATCACCTTTATCTCTGTTCCCCGGTCTGATGAAACCCAGTCCCTCAACAATATGATGGCGGCGGGCAATCCCCCGGACATCTGCCTTACCTACGATCTTAATCTTATCGCCAACTTCAGGGATTTGGGTGGCCTCTACGACATGGCCCCCAATATCGACAAACTTATGCCCGATCTGGACAAGTTCATGGGGGAAGATCCCATGCTGCCCGGCAGGCGTTTTGTTCTGCGGTCCCGTGAAGCCGCTACCGGCGCGGTCTATTCCATTCCCGCCCGGCGCATGAACACCGCCCGGATCAATACCTTTATCCGCAAGGACTGGCTGGACAAGCTGGGCCTGCCCCTCCCCCAAACCACCGATGATTTTTATCAGGCGTTAAAGGCGTTTAAGGAGAAAGACCCCGGTAACATAGGCAAGGACCGGGTTATCGGCATGACTTCTTCGGGCAAAGGGGCCCGCTGGAATTTCGGCAACCTGCTGGATTCCTTTATCGACCCCAATCTTTCCATTAAAGATGAATGGGTGAACACGGTGGTTGAACGTTCCTACCTCCTTCCCGGTTATAAAGAGGGCGTCCGTTTCCTCAACAAGATGTACAACGAGGGCCTCATTGACCGGGACTTCCCCCTGTATCCCAATGATGATGAGCCCTTCGCCCGGCTTAAGAGTGGCGTAGCGGCTTCCTATCAGCACAACTACGACCAGGTTTTCCGGGACAGCCCCGGCGTCCTCCGGGACCTCCAGTCCAACGTGCCCGGCGCAGAGCTGGTGGTTATCGATCCCTTCCATCATCCTTCGGGCAAGACGGTAAAATACGCCTATGATGCCGCCGGGGTTTACTTCTTTATCCCCAAGACAGCCAAGAATCCCGAAGCGGCCATGCGCTATATCAACTGGCTTTCCCGTTTTGAAAACACCAACTATCTCCAGTTAGGGCCTAAAGACATTGCCTACGAGCTGGTGAACGATGTCCCCAAGGTAAAACCCGCGCCGGGCCTGTGGATTCAGAACAGCCCCCAGAATATCGACTACACGATTTCCATCAATGGGCTTGAACTGGGCGATCCTGCCAAGAATATGCAGGCCCTTGCCAATTCCTACAACTGCGATCCCCAGCTGATTTTCGATGCCTATGAACTTTCCCTCAAGAACGCCCGGCCGCTGCCGGTTATCCCGGTGGTGCTTTCCGCCGCCGGCCCGGTACAGCAGACCCTGCTGGATCAGGGGGATGTGCTCATGGCTCAGGCAATTACCAGCCCGGCAGCCCAGTTTGACAAGGTCTGGGACGATGGTATCGCCAACTGGCTTAGGTCAGGCGCGGAGACTGTCCGGGCCGAGCGGGCCGCAAAGTTTATTGAGCCCTAAGGTGGTTCTATAGATACTGTTAATCGATTAACCGATTAATTTTTTATCCGGGAAGTGGTTTGCTTCCCGGATTTTTTTTGCCCCAATGTCATCTGCTTGTATGGAAGTATACATAGGTGTTATAATAATTTATCTTTTTAGGAGGAATTTGTGAAAAAGAGAACATTGCGTATTGTGTTTGCGTGTCTGGCGATCCTGTCCCTGCTGGCCGCCTGTAACAAAGCCAAGCCCGCCGCCGGGGCGGGAAAGACCGGGGCTCCTGCGGAGATAGTGGTCGAAGTGTTTGATCGCGGCGTGGCCGGGGTGGACCCCATCAAGAACGCCTGGACCGACTGGATCCAGAAGAAGCTGCTGGAGGATGAGAACATCAAGGTGACCTTTTACCCCGTCCCCCGCTCGGATGAAATTCCCGCGCTGAATAACCTGATGGCTGCGGGAAATCCCCCTGATGTGGCCTTTACCTACAGCACCGAGCTGATCAATAACTTCCGCGATCTGGGCGGGCTTTTCAATATGTACCCCTATATTGATTCCCTGATGCCGGATTTGAGGGACTTCCTGGGGCCCGACCCCATGCTGCCCGGCCGGAATCTTATTGAACGGGCTTTGGATAAGAGCAACAACTCCATGGTCTATGTTCCCGCCCGGCGGGTTTTCCGGGGCCGGTACAACACCTTTATGCGTAAGGACTGGCTGGATAAGCTGGGGCTGCCCCTGCCCAGTACCACCCAGGAATACTACGAGGCCTTAAAGGCGTTTAAGGAAAAAGATCCGGGTAATGTGGGTAAGAACAATGTAATTCCCTATACTTCTCCCAAACAAATATACCTGAGAATGGCTAACCTGCTGGAATCATTTATCGATCCCAATATTAGCGACAAGGACCGGTGGATCGGTACGGTGGCGGAACGGTCCTTCCTGCTGCCCGGTTACAAGGAAGGGGTACGTCTCCTGAACAAGATGTACAACGAGGGCCTTATCGACCGGGATTTCCCCCTCTATGCCGCAGAAAACGAAAGCACCAACAAGATTGTCAGCGGTATAGCCGGTTCTTTCCTGAGCAACTATGACGGCGCTTACCGGGGCGTTAACAGCACCCTGTCAAATTTGCAGGAGAATGTACCTGACGCCGAGCTCGTCCCGGTGGACCCCTTTACCAACGCCAACGGCGTAGCCACCAAGTATAACTACGATGCCGCAGGGATGTTTATCTTCGTCCCGGCTTCCGCAAAAAACCCCGAGGCGGCCCTGCGATACCTTAATTGGCTGGCCAAGTTTGAGAACCGTTACTTCCTCCAGTTGGGGCCCGAAGGCGTAACCCATGAACTCGTCGACGACATTCCCAAATCGATTTCAACGACAGGGGAGTGGCAGATGGCCAGCCCCCAGAATGTGGACTACAACATCATAACCAACGGCCTGGAACTGGAAACCCCTGAACGGACGGCCCGGGCCAATGCCCTTTCTTATTTTGTAGATCCCCAGCTTATCATTACCGCCGATGAAGTGGCCAACCGAAATGCAAAGCCCCTGCCGGTAGTTCCGGTGATCCTGACTGCCGCCGGGCCCTATACCCGGACACTCCAGGATATGGGTGATGTACTCATGGCCGAGGCGGTTACCGCTCCACCCGCTCAGTTTGACCGGGTGTGGGATGCGGGCATCGCCAACTGGCTTGCGTCCGGGGCTCAGGTCATTAAGGATGAGCGGGCTGCCAAGTATATCGCGCCCTAAGTTTCTTGACTTGACCATTGATCAATGCGGGTATAGAATTTAAGCTGATAAATATGGAGGAATTTTATGAAAAGAGGAACATTGCGTGTTGTTCTTGCGGGTCTGGTAATACTTTCTTTACTGGCCGCCTGTAACAAAGCCAAACCGGCCGATGGGGCGGGGGCTCCGGCGGAAATAACCGTTGAGGTTTTTGACCGGGGTACTGACGGTGGAAGGAGCGATCCAACCAACAATAACTGGACCAAATGGATTCAGGAAAAGCTGCTGAAGGATGAAAACATTAAGGTTACCTTTGTTGCGGTGCCCCGTGGTTCAGAGACCACGACGCTGAACAATATGATGGCCGCCGGCGATGCGCCGAATATCTGCCTTACCTATGACGGCGGACTCATCGCCCAATACCGGGATTTAGGCGGCATCTTTGATATGTCGCCCTATATTGAGCCCCTCATGCCGGATCTGAAAAAATTTCTCGGCCCGGATCTGGCCCTGCCCGGAAATGATTTCATCTACCGCAACCAGGACAGGGAAACCGGTAAAGTTTTTGCGATTCCCGGCCGCCGGACCAATCTTGCCCAGCGGGGCACTTTTATCCGGGGAGACTGGCTTGAAAAGTTGGGCCTAAAGCCGCCTGCCACTACCCAGGAATTTTATGATGTCTTACTGGCCTTTAAGACCCAGGATCCCGGCGGGGTAGGAGCTTCCCGTGTCGTTCCCTTTACCATGGGCAGCGGCGTGTGGTTTGATGCGGCCAACCTCATAGAATCCTTTATTGATGTGAGTCTCAGCGATAAGGATCACTGGATAAATAACGTGGCCAACCGCGAGTTCCTCCAGCCCGGTTATAAGGAAGGGGTCCGCTTCATGAACAAGATGTACAACGCGGGCCTTATAGACAGGGATTTTCCTCTGAACAAGGCCGATGAGCAGTATACCCTCCTCAAGAGCGGGGCCGCTGGCTCTTTCCAGCAAAACTGGGATCAGCCTTATCGTGACAGCCCCGGCATCCTGAGGGATTTACAGACCAATGTTCCCGGCGCCACCTTGATTCCTATAGACCCCTTTACCAATTCAAGGGGCGTAACCTATAAGAATATGCATGATGCGGCAGGTGTTAACTACTTTATCCCTACCGCCGCCAAGAATCCCGAAGCCGCCCTGCGGTATCTCAACTGGCTTGCCCGGTTCGAGAATTACAACTTCCTGCAGATCGGTGAGGAAGGGGTAACCCACGATTTAGGTTCAGACGATATTCCCAAGATTAAGCCGGGCGCAGGTCTCTGGATTCAGAACAGCCCCCAGAATATCGACTATACCCCGATAATCAACGGTCTTGATCTGGGAGATCCTGAAAAAACCGCCAAAGGGCTTGCCACTTCCTATACGGTGGATGCCCAGCTGATCATCGATGCCAATGCCCTATCTCTGAAAAACGGGAAACCCATGCCGATAGTTCCGGCGACCCTCAGCGTAGCCGGTCCTTACACACAGACCCTCCAGGACAAGGGGACCGTTCTCCTTACTGAAGCAATTACCTGTGCACCGGCGCAATTTGACCGGGTATGGGATGCCGGTATTGCCGACTGGCTCGCCTCCGGCGGCACGGCTATCAGGGACGAACGGACCGCGAAATATATCGCGCCCTAAGTTGTAACAACAGTATTGCTATACTGAACCGCTCCGTCTTTAAAAAAGGCGGAGCGGTTTTTTTATTGACATTTTTATTTTTTCAAGTTTCGCGCGGCAACGGAAAGGGTTCCTCCGTGGAGGCCCGAAACATCGTTGGTAATAATCATGGCGGTGCCGTCGATGCGGTGTATTTCCCGGATGATTTCCTCCTTACCCTTGCGGTTGGCAAAGATCATCAGCACCGTCTTGTCCGAGTCTCGGCCCCTGGCGTCCATGGTGGTAACCGCATAGCCCTTTTCCCGCAGTAGGCCGGTCACCGTATTGCTGTTTTCCTTTGACACAATGGTCTGGATCAGCACCTTTCCCAGGGCGATAAAATTTTCTATCCGGGAACCGACATACACCCCCAAGGAAAAACCGATACTGTACACGATGCCCTTGATCGGCGCATCGGTAATCCCGATGATCACCCGTGAAGCGATAAAGGTCCAGAGAAGAATTTCAAAAAATGAGAGGAGGGTGCCTTCCCGGCGGTAGCCCTTGTTGATAAGAATTCCCCGCACGGTGCCCAGTGAAACCTCTACAACCTTGGAGACAAAGATAAGGACAAGTTCCAGGGCGGGGGCGGCGGTAAGAAAATTGACAATCTGTTCCATGTGTTACAACCTTTATCTTTACTATAACCCCGATGGTGTTAACAGACAAGTGTACTGTCAGCCCTTGTGGGCGCCGCCGAAATTCTGTAGGATAGACTACATTATGCCATATAAAAAAAGGCCATTTCCTGCTATGCACTGTTGTATTGCCCTGTGTATGCTGCTCTGCGTTCAGTCTGTCTTTGGCATTGAGACTGCTCCTGACGTGCCGAAGGAACAAAGGGATTATTCCAAGGGACCGCTTTTTGGTAAAAATCTGTATCTGCCGTATTTGATTCACTACAATTTTCCTTCCCTGTCGGCAAGATCCGGGAAGCAATTCGATTTTAATTATCATCTCTCGGTGTACATTGTTCAGGATGTATACTATGTAAAAAACAATGCGTTCCCTGCCGATGGTGTGCGGACCTATGACAAGAAAAACATTGAACGGGACTATGAAAGCATCGTTGGCGAGCCGGGCGTTTCCTTTAATCCGCTGCGGGAATTGCAGGTCGGCATGGATATGCGGATTATCGCCTATTACAATGGTTTTCTGGACCCCCTTCTGGAAGGCTTTCATGGGGCATTTGGTTTTTCCAACGGGGGAAGGGAATATTTTTTACAAAATCAACTCTATATCAATATTCCCAACGATAACGGCATTTCTTTTTTTCTTGATAAAAATGCCGTTTCCTTTGGAGATATTGATCTATGGACGAAGTGGACTTTTTTTGAACACCCCAAAGTTTCCCTCGCTTTTCTTGGGGCGTTCAAAATACCCTCCGGTAAACTCAGCGCCCTGAGCGGTTCCGGCTATCCTGATTGGGGACTTGGTATACTTTCGGATATACGGGCGCTGTGGTGGCTGACCGCATATGCCCAAGCAGGGGTAGTATTCCCCTTTGATATGCAGTCCTACCCGATGTTCAATGGATTGGCCGGAGTGGAATTTCATCTGTGGGATTTTTTTTCATTTAACCTTCAAATGAATATCAAAACTCCACCCATTTCCGGTTCTATTTATTCTCTGCCGCAAACTAATCTATTGGTGGGCTTTACCGCAGCACACAAAGATTTTAAATGGCAGTTTTATCTGGAAGAGGACCCCTTCACCTATCAAGGTACGGATATAACATTTAATTTTTTGTTTTCCCATACGCTGCATTTTGTTAAATCAAATACCTCGCCCTAAAGGGCGGGGTATTTGACCCCTCAATACGAATAAAAATTGTGCCAATTATGGACGTCCCGGTAATTTTATGCTATGGTATGAATAGATTAACCTGTATAATTTAGAGGTTTTTATGATCTGTTGTCGCTGGAATTTTAAATATAAATTGAACGCGTAAGTCAGTATACGTCTGGCGTATTTTAAAGGAGCGGTTTATGGGGTTTCGGAAAGATTTTGTATGGGGAGGCGCCAGCGCTTCCTATCAGGTTGAAGGGGCCGTCAACGAAGATGGCCGGGGGCCTTCAATATGGGACATGTTTTGCAAGGAGCCGGGGCGGGTTCTGAACGGTTCCACCGGCGACGTGGCCTGCGATCATTACCACCGCTACGCAGAAGATGTGGAGATCATGAAACAGCTTGGCTATCGTGGTTACCGCTTCTCCATCGCCTGGCCCCGGATCATCCCCGACGGAGACGGGAAGGTAAACGAGAAGGGCCTCGACTTTTACGATCGCCTTTTGGATACGATTATCAAGGCGGGAATAACGCCCTACGCCACCCTGTTCCACTGGGATTATCCCTACGCACTGTTCCACAAGGGCGGCTGGATGAATCCCGACAGCCCCCGGTGGTTTGCCGATTACGCTTCCGTGGTTGCCAAACGCCTGGGGGACCGGCTCAAGCATTTTATCACCCTAAATGAGCCCCAGTGTTTTATCGGTCTGTCCTATGCCAATACCGACCATGCGCCGGGCATCCGCTTCCCTATTTGGGATACCCTGCTTATGGCCCACAATGTGCTTTTGGGACACGGCCGGGCGGTGCAGGCTTTACGCAGTATCGTTAAGGATGCGGACATCGGCTATGCACCTACGGGGAGTGCCCACTATCCCGTCAGCGCAAGCCCGGCTGACCGGGAAGCGGCGCGGAAGGCTTATTTCGATGTACCCGAGGCGGCTTTCTGGTCCGTGTCGCTTTGGAGCGATCCGGTGTTCCTGGGGAAATATCCCGAAGAACTTTATGCCCGCTATGGGCAGTACATGCCGAAGATTGGGGCCGACGATATGAAAATCATCAACGAGCCTTTGGATTTTTTGGGGCAGAATATCTACAACGGCGCGCCGGTTAAGGCTGACGGTAAGGGGGGCTATGAATTTGCACCCCGCAAGACTGGCTACGAATTTACCGCCGCCAAATGGCCGGTTACCCCTGAAGCCCTGTACTGGGGGCCCGCCTTCCTCTGGGAGCGTTACAAGAAACCCATTTACATCACCGAGAACGGCCTCTCCTCTGCGGACGTGGTTTCACTGGACGGCAAGGTCCACGATCCGGGGCGTATCGACTTTCTCCAGCGCTACCTCCGCTGCCTGCGAAAAGCCGCCGAAGACGGCGCGGACATCCGGGGCTATTTCCACTGGTGCGTCACCGACAACTTTGAATGGGCAAAGGGCTACACCGACCGCTTCGGTATGGTCTACTGCGACTTTGAAACCCAGCAGCGGATCATCAAAGATTCCGGCTGGTGGTACAAGGATGTGATCCGGGCCAACGGGGAAAATTTATAAGAAAAAAATTAACCACAGAGGAAGAAAAAATTATTAATCTCTTCCTCCGTGTTCTCTGTGGTTATTTTGTCATCCCTGCAAGATCCGCAGTTTTGGTAAATCCCAGACTGCATTTTCCCAGGACTGTTACGGTATGCTGCACAAAAGTATCATTAAAAACAAAACGGGGATGCGGATCGATGTGATAAACACAGGGTTCTTCTTTGGCATATAGAGGGGGATTGCGGGTAATGATGTCAACGCCCTTTCCTGTTTTGGTATTGTAAAAACTTGCGGAGGTGGCGCAGCCCCGGTACCATTTGGTCCCTCCCTCATCGTAGAGGAAATTGTCATAACATATCAGGGATTGGTCTGCCGTTGCATAGGCGTGCCGGGCCGGCAAGGGCGCCACACATTTGCGTTCACCGGTAAAGAAGTCGATGTAACAGACCCCCTGCTTCCAGTCGCAGTAATATATCCGGTTCCCATCGGCGCTCCACCATTCATGGCTTGCTTCCTCAAAAACCGGCTTGTGGCAGACCGGTTCCTGACCGCGCTTGATGGTCCACAGCCGCTTGAGATGGTTGTTTTCATCCCGCTCGATCCTGTACCGTTCCCCGGTGATAAGGTCATTCCAGAAATCCATGGCATAGAGGATGAGGTCATGATGAACAGGATTAAACTGGGCGTGGTTCCAGCCGCCGAACATCTCTTTCCAGACATCAAATTTACCGGTTTTGATATCCAGGGATGTCATATACACCGTATTGCCCGATCCGATATCGCAGCAAATTTGGGATTTATCGGGAGAAAAGGTCATGTGGTTGGCAACCCTGCCCTGAAACACCCGCATCTCCGGGGGAACCTTCGCGATAAGGGTTACAGGGCTGTCCGGTTTGGGCCCTTTCTTGTAAAGATTTGACGCGGAAGCCCAGTAAATTTCCCCGGTTTCATCATCTATAAGGGCCCGGTTTTTAAGCTGGACATCCCGATGCAGGTAGAGTTCGTCGGTTTTGAAATCAAGGCATACGGCGTATTTTTCACTTCCTTCCAGAAGCCCCTGCGGCGGATACATCACGTTGAACCAGAGGTAGCGGCCGTCCTTTGTGTTGGAAATACAAACAAAATAGAAAGACTGCTGCATGGGGGCAATTTCATTTTTCAGCACCCAAGTTTCCACCCCGGAAACCGGATCAACATATTTTTCAAAGTGTTTTGATGTTTCGACGGTATACATGGTTTCTCCTAATCGGAAGTGAGTTCAACAAGCTGGGAAGTTTTGGCGAAACCCACCGAAGGTTTGCCGAACACGGTGGTACAATAAGCGACATACCTATCGTTAAATACAAAACGCGGGTGGGCATCGATGTGGTAATCGCAGGGCTCCTCGTATTTATAAAGGGCAGGATTACGGGTAACGATGTCCACCGGACGGTGAGTTTCGGTGTTGTAGAAATTGGCGGTGGTAGCGCAGCCCCGGTACCAGTGCCGCTGGTCGTTGTAATTGAAAATGTCCGCCACGAAATATTTATCGTTGGCGGAAGAATAACCGTGGCGGTAACCGGTGGGATGGACAAGCCGCCGTTCCCCGGTGTGGAAATCGATCATGCCGATCCCCCTGCGCCAGTCGCAGTAGTAGATTTTCCTGCCATCGGCGCTCCACCACTCATGGCTCGCTTCCTTGTAGACCGGCAAGTGGTTTACCGGCGCTTCTCCCCGGCGTATAGTCCAGATCCGGGTAAGCTGTCCTTTTTCGTTGGCCCCGATACGGTTGCGGACACCGGTTTTCAGGTCCTGCCAGAATTCCATGGCAAAAAGGATAAGATCATTATCCACCGGATTGAACTGCGCGTGGTTCCAGCCCCCGTGGAGGGTATGCCAGAGTTCAAAGTTCCCGCTTTGTATATTCAAGGAAGTAATATAGGTGTCGTTGCCGCTGGAGATATCACAGGCCAGTTCTTTTTTATTGGCAGAAAAGGTCAGGTGGGTGGCGATCCTGCCGGGCATGACCCGCCATTTATCCGGCACACGGGCAATTTTTTCCACCGGAGAATCCGGCCGGGGCCCCTTTTTCAGCACCAGGTTCTGGGTGCAAAAGTAAAGTTCCCCCGTATCAGGGTCCGCCGCAGCGGATCCCGCATTCACGTCGGGGTGATAGTAGATCTCGTCGGTTTCCAGGTCCAGGCAGGCCATGGTCTGGACGCTGCCCTCCATGAGCCCCCCCGGAGGAAAGGCGCATACAAACCAGAAGTACCTTTCATCCTTTGAAAAGGGTTGGCTTACAAAATAGAGGGGCTTCTGCAAAGGGGCGGTTTCGTTTTTCAACACCCAGGTGTCAACCCCGGTGCAGAAGTCGGTGTACTTCTCAAAGTGTTTTGAAGTCTCCACGGTATACATGACGGATTTCCTTTTTTAAGCAAATACAATTGAGGCAGTTCCAAAACTAACCGAGTTTTGGAACCAGCTCAATTATTAAACGGTTCCCCGCCCTCTTGAAAAGAAGGCGGGGGACAAATCTTTTGTTTTTACTTCTTGAGCATCCGGTCCAGGGCGGTCTGGTGTATCTTAATGGCCGTATCCAGGTTCATCTTTTGAATCTGGGCGACAAAGTTATCCCAACTGCTCATAGGCTCCACTCCCATGATGAACTTGTCCAGCATCTCGCCCCGGTAGGTGTTGAGTTCCGCGTTGATCGGCGCGAGGGCAGTCCGTTCTTCGTCGGTGAAACTTAAAGAGGGAATCCAGTTATCCCGGATAAAGTCGTTGTTCATGTACAGGTCCCGGGCTTCCCGGGTGAGCTGATGATCTTCACGGGCAGGATCGTTATAGTCGAAGAACAGTTCATCCCGCTGGTTCTTTACCATGTCCATGACGGAACCCATGGGCGGCACCTCGCCCCGGGTTACCCGGGGTGAATACGTCGGATCGGGGAAGGGAACCCCGTTGACATAGCTGAAGGACTGGCCCTCAATCCCGAAATTCATCAGGATAAAGCCCTCGTCGGTGAAGCAGTACTCAAAGAAGTCCAGAATCCGTTCGGGATTCTTGGCGTTAATACTGATGGCAGCGCTCTTGTCCCGTACACGGGGATAGTGGATCACCGTATTCCGCTTGCCGGTCCGGGGGCTCTGTAGGGGCCCAACCCCCATTATCCGGTAGGGCGCGTTGTTCTGGTTGTTGATGTAATCGTTATTCGCCGAAGCGATCCGCTGGATATTGTCGTGGGTGGCGAACACGTCACCCCGGAGCACCGCCTCCCACCAGCGGGTAGAATCGGTGGTGGGATATTCTTTGTCAATAAGCCCTTCGGCGTACCATTTCCGGGCGAGTTCCACCCCGTCCTTGAGCCGGGGGTCCAGCACCCCATATTTGACCACCCCGTCCTCTACAAAGTAGTCCTCGATCACGCAGTCCATGTAACCCCCCAGAAGACGGTAGAGGATTCCCGACCGCTGCTGCCGGGAAGCGAAGCCGATCTTGCCGTCAGCCTTCGCCGCAGTAAGGAGCTTGTACCAGTCGTCCGCAGTAACCGGGGGCTGGCCGCCGTTGTACTTCTGCAAAAGATCCTGCCGGAGCATGAGAACGTCCCCGATCCGCCGGGTCGCCAGCATGGGGACGATCCGCAGCCGTCCGTCACTGTTGGTCAGGTAGGCGTCTAGGTACTCATCGTTAAAAAGGTACTTGTTCAGGTTGGGGTAGCGGGCGGGATTCTCTTTTATAAGATTGTCCACCGTCAGAAAAGCCTGATAGTAGTCTTTAAGGCCCCTGACGTTGTAGGCCACCACATCGGGAAGATCCCCGGAAGCCATCAGCAGGTTGTACTGCTCGGCGGTACCCGCAGCGGGGATCGCCTGCCACTGGATGGTAACCCCGGTGGCCTCAAAGAGCTTGTCCATCCCCGGCCCGTGAAGGTCCGCCTCGGTGTTGCTTCCCGCGTTCAGGGGATACCAGTAGGTAATGGTCACCGGAGTCTTGGGGTCCATCAGGGCGGCAGATCCCCCCGAACCCGACCCCCCGGACTTGCCGCCGCAGGAAACCAGCAGCGCCAGCACGATTAATGCGGAAATTAAAGCGCATTTTTTAGAAGACTTTTTCATTGTCTTTTTTCCTCCATGATGATGATAATGATAAAAACATCCGGCGGCCCCAAAACCGGAAACCCGCCGGTTAATACCCGTATTTCGTTTAGCCCTTGACCGAACCGACCATCACACCCTTGACAAAATACTTCTGAATGAAGGGATACACGCAGAGGATAGGGGCGGCGGCCACGATGATTACCGCGTATTTGATGGTATCGGAAATCAGATTCTCCGCCCCCATGTCCACCGACCCGGCCTGCAAAAGAGTAACATCCTGTATCTGATTCTGCAAAACAATGAGCCGCAGCCAGAGCTGAATGGGATAGCGGGCCTGATCACGCAGATAGATAAAAGCGCTGAACCAGGAATTCCAGTGGCCCACGGCGTAAAACATTCCGATGGTCATGATCGAAGCGGTGGACAAGGGCAGGATCACCCTCACCAGTACCCCGATGTCGGAACAGCCGTCGATCACCGCAGCCTCCTCAAGCTCGGAGGGGATGTTCTGGAAGAAGGTCCGCATGATGATCATGTTCCAGGTACTGATAGCCCCGGGGATGACCATGACCCAGAAGGTGTTGAGGAGGTGGTAACTACGCATGATGAGATAGGTGGGGATGAGCCCCCCGGAGAAGAACATCGTAACCGCGATAAAAAAGGTAAAGACCCCCCGGCCGTAAAACTGCTTGCGGGAAAGGGGGTAGGCCCCGACAACGGTCATGAACAGGTTGATCAGGGTACCCACGCCAGTATACAGGAGGGTATTCCGGTAACCAATCCAGATATGTTTATAGTTGAAAACCGCGCTGTAAGCCCTGGTATTGAATCCCTTGGGGATAATCCCCACCATGCCCCGTGCCACCTCAGAACTGGAAGAGAAGGATGCGGCCAGGACAAAGAGGAAAGGGTAAAGCATTATCACCGAGACAAAGATCATAAAACAAAAATTGAATAAATCAAAAATTTGTCGGCTGGCGCTTTTTCTCATACTCCCCTCCTACCACAGACTGGTTTCTGAATAACGCTTGGCAAGGGCGTTGGCAATGCCGATGAGGGACAGCCCGATGAGCGCGTCAAACAGCCCCACCGCCGCGCCGAAACTGTACTGGGCTTCCACCAGACCCCGGCGGTACACATAGGTGGAAATGACATCGGCGGTTTCGTAGATCACAGGGTTGTACATGAGGATGATAGATTCGGAACCCACCGAAAGGAGGTCCCCGATGCGAAAGATAAGCATGATGATGATGGTGTTGGCTATGCCCGGCAGGGTGACGTGGAGGGTCTGGCGGAACCGGTTACAGCCATCAATGATGGCGGCCTCGTAGAGTTCCGGGTTGATCCCCGTAAGGGCGGCAAGGTAGATAATCGTCCCCCAGCCGACCCCCCGCCAGATATTCATAAGGGTAAAAACCGTCCTGAAATACTTGGGTTCCCCCAGAAAGTAGATACGGTCCCCGCCCAGAGCGGCGATCAGGTTGTTAACCAGGCCCCGGGTGGGGGAGAGAAATTCCACGAACATGGAAACGATGATCACCGTGGAAATAAAATGGGGCAGATAACTGATGGTCTGGGTGACCTTCTTGAAAGCTCCGTTCTTTAATTCGTTGAACAGCAGGGCCAGAATTACGGGGGCGGGAAATCCGAAGATAAGGCCGTAAAAACTGATAAGGAAGGTGTTCCTGAGAAGCCGCCAGAAAAACGCGGACTGGAAAAACTGCTGGAAATAAAGAAATCCCACCCAGGGGCTTTCAAGAAGGTCACCCAGACCATCAGTTA
>BNUT01000023.1 GCA_025997555.1 Spirochaetia bacterium | reverse complement strand
GGCCGGACAAATCCCTACGCGAAATTTCTTGAGGACGTAAAAGACAAACTTTCCTCTCTGGGCTTCGAGGAATTCGACGGCCCTCTGGTGGAGACCGAGTTCTGGAATTCGGACGCCCTTTTCATGCCCCAGTTCCACTCCGCCCGCGACATCCACGATGTCTACCATATCGCCGACCCCGAAAAGGCCAAGGCTATCGAAGAACCCTGGCTTTCCAACGTGGCGGCGGCCCACGAAAACGGCGGCAAGACCGGCAGCCGGGGCTGGAACTATAACTTCGACAAGGAGTTCACCAGGCGGCTCATCCTCCGCAGCCAGGGCACAGTGCTTTCCGCCAAAACCCTGCCAAAGGCGAAGATCCCCGGCAAGTACTTCGGCATAGTCCGCTGCTTCCGCTACGACAAGGTGGACGCCACGCATTTGTCAGACTTTTATCAGACCGAAGGCATCGTCCTTGGGGAGGACGTGAACCTCCGCACCCTGCTGGGTATGCTGGACATGTTCGCCCGCGAAGTGGCCGGCGCCGAGGAAGTAAAATACGTCCCCGGCTATTTCCCCTTCACCGAGCCTTCCGTGGAGGTCCACATCAAACACCCAGTGCTGGGCTGGTTCGAGCTGGGCGGTTCCGGCATCTTCCGCCCGGAAGTAACCGCGTCCCTGGGGGTCAATGTTCCCGTGGCGGCCTGGGGCATCGGCATCGACCGCATGGCGATGATGGCCCTGGGGATAAACGATATACGGGAGATGTTCAGCTACGATATTGAGAACGTCAGGCTGAGACGAACGAAGGAAACTGCATAGTAGTTATACCAGCAGCTTCTGGTAATCTTCGTAGTTTTTTGCCAAAAGGGCAGGGGTGTCCAGGCCGTAGGGGCAATGGGATGTGCAGTGACCGCAGTGCTTGCAGTTTTTTATTTTGGCCATTTCCTTCTGCCATTCTTCGCCGAGGAACCGGGCGCTGGGGGAGCGGCGGAGCAGCAGCGACATGCGGGCGCAGGTGTTAATGATGATCCCTGCGGGACAGGGCATGCAGTAACCGCAGCCCCGGCAGAAAGTACCGGAGAGTTCCTTGCGGTCAGCTTCGATGCGGTTTTTTTCGGCAGCGCTTAGTTCCGTGCCGCGATCCATGACGCTGAAGAGCTGATCCAGTTCGCTTTCACGCTGAATTCCCCAGATGGGGACCACGTTGGGGTACTGTGCCATCCAGCCGTGACAGGCGCCGATGTCCGTAAGAAGGCCGCCGCTCAGGGCCTTCATGGCGATAAAGCCGACATTTTTTTCAAGGCATAATTTTGTCAGGGCAATTTCCTGATCATCGGAAAGATAATTGAAAGGGAATTGCAGCGTATCGTAGAGGCCACTTTCCACCGCTTCTTTCGCAATGGGCAGCCGGTGGTTGCTGATGCCGATAAAACGGATCTTACCCTGCTCCTTCGCCTTGAGTATGGCGTCGTAAAGACCGGAACTGTCGCCAGGGCGGGGCACAAAATTGGGATTGTGAAACTGGTAGACATCAATATAATCGGTCTTGAGGGTAGAAAGGCTGGTTTCCAGATGTTTCCAGAAGGTCTCCGCATCTTTGGAACCGGTCTTGGTGGCAAGGATAAATTTGTCCCGGCGATCAGAAAAGGCGGCGCCGATTTTTTCTTCGCTGTCAGAATAGCCGCGGGCGGAATCAAAAAAGTTTATCCCCCCATCCAGAGCCTTCTGTAACAGTTTTACTGCAATGGATTTTTCCACCCGCTGAACCGGAAGGGCACCGAAGCCGTCCTTGTTTACTTTGAGGCCCATGCGGCCCAATGTTGTAATAGTCATGTCAAACTCCTCCATTCATTATTGTTGATTCCAGGAAAGCCCCGCGCCCACGGCGGTGGTATATTCCGCATCCACAGGATACACAAACTCGATCCCGTACATGCCGGTTATGATCTTTAAAACATCCTTGCCGACAGGATTATTGCTGCCGTTCCCGGTGACGATAACCCGGTCAAGATTTTTGCTCTTTGCGGCGAACACCGAAAGCATGCCGATTACCTGATACACCATATTGAGGATCGCCAGGGCGATATCCCCATTCCCCGCACTGTCCAGCATCTTCCCAAAATTGGAGGCGGTGGATTCCTTGTTCAAAAAACTGATATCGGTTTCCATAATATCTTCCAGCAAAAGATCCACCTGATTCAGGTTCCCCGTTTTTGCCAATTCCAGGATGCCGTTAAAGTCGGCGGTGGGGAGCAGCTTTTTGGCGAGGCCGTGAATGGTACCGCCCCCAACCCGGAACCTCCCAAGTGGAAAATGCCGTCCTTCCCCGCTTCGATGACAGCGGTGCCCGTACCCACATTGGTAATGATGATGTGGTCCTCACCGGCCAAGAACATACCCCCGATGCCGATGGCGCGGATCTCTTCGATCCGTTGCGTGGAGATGCCAAAAATATCGTGCCTGATCTTCGACGCCCCTGCGCCGGTAATCGCGATCCCCTGGACATTGGCGATGTTGATATCATTTTCGATAATGAGTTTACCCAGCGCGCCGGCGGCGGAAGTGACCGCATCGGCGGCGCGGGTTTTGATCTTCCTGATCATCCTGCCGTTTTCGATGGAGACGGTTTTGGTAATGGTACTGCCGATGTCTATGCCAATGATCATTCTTTATCATATAATGGTTGTGATAATATATCAATCTAAGGGAGTATCAATTATGAACGCACTCATCATCGGAGGCACCGGGGTCATTTCAACGGATGTGGTCAAGCTTGCGCTTGAGCGGGGCTGGGACATTACCCTGCTGAACCGGGGCCAGCGCAGCAAGACATTGCCTCAAGGGGCGCACTCGATTGAATGTGACGCCCGTGACGAAGGGGCCATGCAAAAGGCCCTTGGGGGAAAATACTTTGATGTGGTGGCAAATTTTATCGGCTTCCTCCCGGAACAGATCGAACAGGACATCCGCATCTTCAACGGGCATTGCGGGCAGTATCTGTTCATATCAACCTGCTGCACTTACCAGAAGCCCGACGGCAATTATCTTACCACTGAATCGACGCCCCTCAAGAACAGCGATTCCTTATACGGTCGGCGAAAAATCGCCTGCGAAGAAATTCTGAACCACGCATGGCGGGAGAAGGATTTCCCCGTCACCATTGTGCGGCCCAACTGGACCTATAACATCACGACCATTCCCTTCATCATGACTTCCTGGAAACAGCCCTGGACCCTCATCGACCGGCTGCAGAAGGGGCTGCCCGTCATCATCCCCGGTGACGGCACAAACCGGTTCACCATCACCCACGCCGCCGACTTTGCCGAAGGCTTTGTGGGCCTCATGGGAAATCAACACGCCATCGGCCACGCCTTCCACATTACCGGGGAAGAGGCATTAAGCTGGAATCAGTATCTGGAGACCATCGAAAAGATCACCGACTGCAAGGCAAATGTGATACACATCGCCTCCGATTTCATCGTCAAGGTGATCCCCACCCTGCACGACGATCTTATGGGAGATAAAACCGTGACCTTTCTTTTTGACAACACCAAGATCCGGCAGTTTGTGCCGGGCTTTGCCGCCCTGACCCCCTACGCACAGGGGGTCAGGGCGTCCATTGAGTACCTCAAGGCCAGAAAGGAACTGCAAACCATTGACGCCGAATATGTTGCCAATATCGATAAGGTTCTTGCGGCCTATGCTCCGGCGCTGAAAGGTTAAACCGGTCCGGCTTTACTTTTTGTATTTTTCTTCTAATAAACACATTCCCCAGCCCAGCAGAGCGCCGGCTGCCAGGGTAACGGCACAAACAAGCGTACCTAGGTTTAAATAGTTATATACAACTTCCGACCATGGCGTTCCGGGTATTATCATAATGGTTGAGGCGAGCACAATACCCAATATGACATGAAAAAATCCGGTATAGGCTTTTGAAAAAAGAGCATAAACTGCCTTTGACAATGAAAAAATACACGCGGCTCCGCCGATTGCTATTGGCAGCAGCACCAAAAGGTCGAATGTTTTAAACGCATCTGCCATGGGCTTGTACATTCCAAGGTATACCAAAAAATTTGACGGACTCATTCCCGGCACCAAAATACCAAGTGCAATTAATACACCTGCCATAGCCCAGGTTCCTATGTTGCGCGGAATGTTTGCGCCAAAATATAATTCAGCGCATAGTAAAAAAACAAATCCAACCACAAGGGAAACAATCATTATCATGATATGTTTTTTTGTCCGGCCCATTTTTCCGGCGTCTTCCCACAGCTTGGGCAATGTGCCTATAATACACCCTATAAATCCCCATAACACCTGCGTTTCGTAATTCTCAAGAAAAAATGCCAGAGGATGGGACAGCAAAAACATTCCTATCAACGCCCCGATTCCTACGGGTATAAAAAACAGTATATTTTTTATAAAATTCCGTGTGATGTGTGCGATAAATTCGATTATCCTTTCATAGAGTCCAAACACCGCAGCCAGGGCTCCGCCCGAAACACCGGGTAATATGAACCCCGTTCCTATTAACGCTCCCTTTATCAAACGAAGAAACCAATCAATAATCATAACACCAACTCCCAATAGCCCACATCAAGCCATTTATTCATCTTGAATCCGATCTCGTTAAACTGTGCAATTTTTTTAAACTTGAATTTTTCATGAACGGCAATACTCGCTTCATTAGGCAGGGTGATCCCCGCAACCACCGCATGGATATCGGTCTGCTTTACCGCCTCCAAAAGATGGGCAAGAAGTTTTCCGCCTATGCCCTTTCCCTCCATACCGTTTTTTAGGTAGAGGGAATCTTCCACGGAATAGCGATAGGAAATGCGTTCCTTCCAGGTGTTCACATAAGCGTAGCCCAGGACCGTCCCTTCATCTTCCCAAACGAACCAGGGGAATTTGGCGGTAACAGCTCTGATACGGTTTTCCATTTCAGCGGCACTTACCGGCTCTTCCTCAAAACTGATGACCGTATTGGTGATGTAGTAATTGTATATGCCGCTAATTGCCAAAGCATCGGCGGGATTCACCGGACGGATCATAGCCCTTCCATGTTCAGGACCTGCCGTGCATCCCAGCAGATTCTAAGGGTCCGCATGGCGCTTTCCAAAGTGCTGGGGCAAGTCCCCCGGACAAGGAGTTCATCCACAATAGTTTGTTCCAGGGGCATACCTACGTGTTCAACTTCGGGCAATGTAATTTCTTCAATACCTGCTACAGTTTCGAGCAGGGCCCTGCCGCCGGTACCTAGGCCGGGGAAGGACAACAGGCCGCCATCCCCTGAAACTTCACAAGTATCCTGCGCCTTGAATGCGCCGTATTCCCAGAGGCCGCTGATAAGTACATCGTCCCGGCCCCGTGCGATAAGGGCGGCGCTGTCCTCATCGGGCCGGGAACTATTGTAATTCAGGGCGTCAACTTTCCAGCCGTGGAGGGGGCCGAAGAGAAAGTCCAGCAGATCCACCAGATGCACATCGGTTTCAAAAAAGATACCGCCCCCGGCGACCGCCGCGCTTCCCCGCCAGCCAGGGATGATTTTTTGAGCGTCCCGCCGGATCACCCGTACGCTGCGCACCGGGGCAATTCTTTTCAGCAGTTCCTGAATTTTCAAAGTTTTGGGAAGTGCACGGCGGTAGTGGGCTACGAAGATTTTCTTGCCTGCGGCGGTAAAGGCCCTTTGCAGTTCCTCCGCATCTTTGTAATCCGGGGCAATCGGCTTTTCCAGATAACAATGTTTCCCCGCTGCGGCGCAGCGCAGGGCCAGCTCCTTATGGGTATCCGGTGTAGTGGCGATATAGACAATGTCGATGTCCGGGCAGGCCAGCAGTTCCGCAACGCCGGGAAATACCGTACCGTGACCGTGCCGCTTTACCCAGTCGTGGGCTTTGGCGATAGTGCGGTTGGTAACACCGAACAATTCGGAGCCCCGGCATTTATAAAGCCCCGGACCGTTTTTGCGTTCCGTGACATCCCCGCAGCCTATCATCCCCCACCGGATTTTTTCCATGTCGCTTAAAACGCCGCCAGCACGCCGCTGAAATCGTTGTCCTTCCCCAGCAGTTCCAGATAGAGGGAAACCATGCCCCGGTGGTGGGTCTCGTGGTTCAGGATCTGAAGCAGGGTTCCGTAAAAGGGATGCTCAAAGGGCTTCCCCTGGGAAGTGGTATACTTCAGGGTTTTCCCCAAATCATCTTCGTCCACCTCTGCAATTAAGCTGATGATCAACTTGTCCAGTTCGGGCCGTTTGGCAAGGTATTCATCTTTATGGGGAAAAAGAAGTTCCTTGAAGCTCAATTCAGTTTGAAAGAGGCCATCCTTCAAAGTTTTGAATTCCTTTACGCCGCCGAAGCGCTTAAGCCAAGTGACATCGGCGATATACAGATGGGAACAAAGGGCGCGCACCGATTTAAAAAAGCCGTTGAATTCCCGGTTCCATTCATCATCGCTGATGGCCGCGATAATTTCATCCATCTTCCCGTTGGCAATTTGGTTGTACCGCGCCAAAGCATCAAAAATTTCCTTACCCATAATGTCCTCCTTAGGATTATTTCCAAAGCGCTGCGGGGTATTTCCCGGCGGCGGTGAGTTCCGCGATGCACTTAATCGCAGCTTCCCGATCTTCCTTGTAGGTTACACCGAACCAATGGGAATCCGCTTCCAGCGCCTTGATCCGGGTATAGCCCTTCTGAATAAGCCAGTCCGCAGCCATGGGCACATAACATTCCGCTTTAAGTTCCCCGCCGGGTCGGTTCGCAAAATCTTTAAGAAAATCATCGAAGTATTCGGTGAACCGTGAAAGGATCTGCGGGGGGAAGCCCCAAAAATTCATGGACACCGGAGTGTCCGGTGCAAGTTCCCGGATGCTCCCATCGGAATTGGTATTGATGATGCGGTCATCTTTTTTGCCGATGGACAAAAGTTCGTTCACCGAGGTGAGATAGCCATCCCTGATTTCGCAGACCCCCCGCGCCACCGTCCCCTGAGGGCTGAGTGTCGGTTCCAGTTTATAGGGCACAATGGCGGAGTCCTTTGAGCCGGAGTCTGCAAGATACTTGCCGATTACGGCAAAGGCTTCCCTGCCGTAGAAATCATCGGCATTCAGCACCGTAAAGGGGGCGTCGATAAAGGGAGCGGCGCAGAGCAGCGCATGGGTAGTCCCCCAGGGTTTGGTCCGGCCCAGCGCCTTAATCCGGCTATAAATATCCGCCGGGACCAGGCTGTCCATTTCCTGAAAGGCGAGCTCGCAGTTTACCTGCGATCCCAAACGGCTCAGCACCAGCTCACGGAAATCCTTTTCGATATCATGGCGGATGATAAATACAACCTTGGTGAACCCGGCGTGAAGGGCGTCAAAAACCGAATAATCCAGCAGCACCTCGCCGTTTTTCCCGATTTTGTCCATCTGCTTGAGCCCGCCGTAACGGCTCCCCATTCCCGCCGCCATAACAACTAAAATTGGTCCCTTCATAATAACTCCTCATTAGTGCGGCAGGCGCCGCACAGTTTAATCGAAGCGCAACGAAGTTGCGCATAACTCCTTTATTATTTCTGTTTTCCACTTTTGATTTTTTCTTCAAACCGTTCAAGCGCCTTGCCCTTAAGGACAGACGATTCAGCGCTTCCATTAAGCCGATTTTTAAGCTCGATGAATTCATCCTCTGAAAAAGACACACCCCCAAGGGTATGCCGCTCAAAGGATTCGCAGCACCAGGGGGCCACTTTTTTGGTAATGTCCAATAAGACTTCCGCATAAAGCCTGATTTCCTTTTGGGCGTGTTCATCAAGGCGGAGCGCCAGAAAATGAAAGAGGTTGTGAAGATCGATCTGCCAGTACCATTCGGTATAAAGAGAAAGGGGCAGGTTGATCCGGGCCAATTCACGGGCTATTCCCTGATCGATAAGGGCGGTATAATCGCCGTAGGACTGACGCTGGCCCCCGGTTAAGGCGGCGCGGATCTTTTCAGCGGCGGCGGGTTCCAAAGCATCTGCAGAACGGCCCTGTTTGTTATCATCGCTCTGAAGAGCCACATCCTCCGGCGCGGGAACGTAAAAATCGTCCTTCATCACCGAATAGCGGCCGGAAATCTCGTTGAGCCGGGCGGTCCGGTGGCGTACCCACTGACGGGCCACAAAGATGGGAAGCTTGACATGGAAAGTCAGCGTTACCTGTTCAAAGGGGCTGGTGTGCTGGTGCCGCAGGAGATAATCAATAAGCCCCGCATCCTCCCGGTAACTCTTGGTCCCCGCCCCATAGGACACCCTGGCGGCCTGTACCACCCGTTCATCCCCGCCCAGGTAATCCACCAGGCGGATAAATCCCTTATCCAAAACCGGAAATTCCCTATCCAAGATCGCATCCGCTTCAGGGACAACACAATGGGCCATAAATCCTCCAAATCTTTTGCCTTTGCTTATTATACTACAAAATGGCCGGAAAGAAAAGCTTGAAACACCGGGGATGAAACCGTATGGGGCGCAGTAGCCTTTACCCGCGCAGACATACAAAGGCGTTTTGGCAATAGGCTGTTAGAGTAGTCGACGTATAACCACTACATATCTTTATTTTTACTCCGTTTCTCAAAATCAATCTTGTCTTTAAAAGGCGGAATAGCAAACGAAAATTGAGTTTGTCCACCGCCGCTGGTGATGCCAAAATCCATTAGACCGATCAGGTCCATACCGATAAGCATTTCCGTATGTGGATCTACCGTACACACCGCAACGCGAAGACTTTTTATCAAAACACTATTTGGAAGGACACAGGTGAAAGCCCGCCGCTCTGTTTCAAGCATAGTCAACCGGTTGGATAGTAGGGGCTATATACAAAGTCTCATCGGTAGGATTGAGGGGTATATACTTAATCATAAAGGCTCCCGCTTGCCTTATCTTCACCGTCTCGTCCCAGGCATCCCCATCAGTGTCGTAGGCGCCGAGTATTTTATTATCCACTATTACGACCCGCTTCCCGGCATATTTCATCCGTAATTCTTCCCGATGGGCCTCATAAAAGGCTTGTTCTCTTTCTAACATATTTAGATCATAAACGTGAACACCGGACTACGCAAGGCCCCCAACATCCCCAGGGCAGGCGCATACTTGTATGAGATAGGCTGCAACCACTCCACCAGCTCCGACCCTGACCCCGCGTATGTGTTAGTCGATCCGACAAACACGGACATCAAGGCAAAGTTCGGCGTCAGTACGGCGCAACCCGCCTTCCGCCCCGTCCTTATGAATCTTGGTTAAAAGTCACAAAATGTGACCCTTAACTTTGTCATTTTTCCACATTTAGTAGTGGAATAATTTATGCCGATTATCTATGATGAATCTGGGAGGTTCCTGTCATGACCATCTATACCTGTTCCATCGAAACCCCATTGGGAGCGATGACCACAGCGGCGGAAGACGAGGCCCTCACCGGGCTCTGGTTTGTAGGGCAGAAATATTATCCTGCAAAAATAGATGCCTGGATCAAAAAGCCCGATTACCCGGTTTTTGAAAAACTGCGATCCTGGCTGGGAGCTTACTTTGAAGGTAAAAAGCCCCGCATAGATTTTCCCCTTAATCCGCCGGGCTCGGCCTTTCAAAAATCGGTATGGGAAATTCTTTTGCAGATTCCTTATGGTGAAGTGACCACCTACGGAGAGATTGCAAAACAGCTTATGCGTAAACAGGAATTTGCTTCAATGTCGGCGCAGGCGGTGGGGGGTGCAGTGGGGCATAATTCTGTTTCTTTGGTGATACCCTGTCACCGGGTGCTTGGGGCCGACGGAAGTTTGACCGGTTATGCAGGGGGGCTCGACAAGAAAAAATATTTGTTGGAACTTGAGGGGTACCTGTGAAATTATCGAAACAGTTTTTTTCTATATTGCTGATCATCGCAACGGCAGGGCTTCTTGCCGCCTGCTTAAAACCCGCTCCTCCAAAAAACCCGGTGAATGCGGCCCCTGAACTTGCGGATGCTATTGCCCAATTAAGTGATTCGCAGGAAAACAATGATAGTGAATTTAAAGATCTTCTGGGTGATGTTCTTATTACGGCGGGAATTCCTCATGAGCTTTCACAAAAACTGGAAGCCGCCGCAACGGAAAATCCCGCCTTCCTTTTGGAGCTTTTGGCCAGCCTTGAAGGGGACCCATATTTACGGATGCTGGTGGATAAACAACATTCTCTTCCCTCCGGCTACAAACCGGATGATCTGGTTGAACTAAAAGGCGGCTCCTATCAAATCAGGAATGGGGGGCTCATGCTCCGCCGTGCCGCAGCGGAGGCGCTTGAGGAAATGGCCGCCGCTGCAAAGGCCGATGGAGTCACCCTGATCGCATCTTCAAGTTATCGATCTTACGATTACCAGGTGGAGGTTTACGGGCGCGTTGTTAAGGACATGGGACAGGCGGCGGCGGACCGGGAATCGGCGCGGCCGGGACATAGCCAGCACCAGACCGGGCTCGTGGTGGACTTTGGTTCCATTGACGACAGCTTTGCGGAAACCGCAGCGGGCCGTTGGATAGAAGTCAACGGGAGCCGCTTCGGTTGGTCCATTTCATTTCCCGACGGCTACGAGGATGTTACCGGTTACCGCTGGGAAAGCTGGCACTACCGTTATGTGGGCCGGGACCTTGCCGCCTTTATCGCCACCTGGTTTGAGGGCGTCCAGCAATATGCCTTGCAGTTTATCTACGAATGGGAAAAGGCGCACATCGATCTTTAACAGTAATACTACAATGATTTTAAGTAGCTCGACAGAACCGCTAAACCCTTGTTACCAGGATTGTCAAAAAGTCCGTTCAGCACAATGTCTGCGTGCCACCGGGTTGGTTCCACCAGTTCGTCATGGCGGTAGCGCACCGTATCCAGGTAACGGTTTACCACTTCGTCAAAGGTTTGGCCCTTCTGGGTAAACCGGCGGATCCTGCGGACCAGCCGTTCATCACTTTTAAGATCCACAAAAACTTTAAGGTCCAGCCGGTTCCGAATCTTCTCAAGATGAAAGGCAAACAACCCGTCAATGATAAGAAAGTCCGGTTTTGCTTTTATCGCTTCTTCAAAAGCGGCGTAGAGTTCATCCAGCCGCATACCGTTAGGGTGATTGTGTTCAACGTATTCGATCCCCGTTATGGGGGCGATAGTGGTGGCCGGGGGCTTCATGAAGTAGGTGTCCATGTTTATCACCCTTACTTCTTTGGGCGCAAGGGCCGCCCTTAGTTTTTCTGCGGCGGTGGATTTTCCGCTGCAGGTGCCCCCCGCAAAACCGATGATATAAGGTTTCTTGTCCATAACAACTTCCTTGTTTATGCTCTCAGGTTAAACCGTTTCTGCTTTGCTCATGGATCGCAGTTTTTTCAGTTCAAAGAAAATCAGCGTCCCGGTAAGCAGGATTGAAAAACCATCCGCCACCGGCGCCGAGGCAACCACACCCCGCAGCCCCCAGATTTTTCCGAATATCAGCATACAGGGAATGAGCACAATACACTGCCGGAGCATGGAAAGAAAGATTGAAATTTTCGGCCTGCCGGTGACCACATACATATTGGTGGACACGATCTGAAAGCCGTTCAGGGGTAGCATGATCATCATTACCCGCATGGCCCAGGGGGCGAAACTGAGCAACGCTTCGCTGCCATTGGGGGCGAAGATGCGGATCAGGAAACCGGGGAAGAGCTGCCCCACCGCGAAGCCTAAGGTACAGATTATGGTGGCGGCGGCGATGGCCCCCAGATAGGCCTTGAGCACCCGGCGGTATTTTTTCGCCCCGTAGTTGTAACCCAGAATCGGCTGGGCCCCCTGGTTAATACCGAAAACCGGCATCAGTATCAGCATGGTAATGGAGCCTACGATATTCATCCCCGAAAGCGCGATGTCCCCGCCGTTGGCAACCCCCAAGGCCGCCGCGCCGTACCAGCCCATGCTCATGTTGTAGATGAGCTGTACCCCGGACATCATGAACTGTAAAATGAACTGCGCCGAACCAAAGGCCAAGATTTGGCCGATGATCCCCAGCGAAGGCTTGAAGCTTTTCAGCCGCAGCTTGATCACCGCCTTCTTCCCGAAACTGAAAGCCAGTATCCAGATCGTTGACGCAAGCTGGGAAATGATCGTCGCCCAAGCGGCCCCTTCGACACCCCATTTAAATACAAAGATGAAGATCGGGTCCAGGATCATGTTCAGCCCCGCGCCGAGGATCATGCTGATCATGGTAATGTTGGGGAAACCCTGTGCCCGTGTGCAGTGTGAAAAGCCGAAGCCCACCATGCCGAAAAGCGCCCCGTAAAGGATTATCCGCAGATATTCCCGTGTATAGGTAAGGGACTCGCTCCCCTCCTGCGCCCCCAGCAGGGAAAGGATGGGCTCCAAAAAGACAAGCCCTGCGGCCGTAAAGACAATGCCCATAAGGATCAGCAGACAGAAGCAGTGGTTTAGGGCATTTTCCGCTTCATCCCGGCGGCCCTGGCCGAGCCGCATGGAGATCATGTTTGCCGACCCGATCCCAAAGAGCATGGCAAAGGCCATACTGATGGTCATCAGGGGCAGCGCCAGGGAGAGGCCCCCCAAGGCGACCTCGTTGACCCCCCGGCCCACGAAGATCCGGTCCACCACGTTGTAGAGGGCACTGACCAGCATTCCGGTTATGGCGGGAATGGAAAAGCGGAGCAGCAGCTTTCCGATGGGCTCGGTTCCCAGGCGACCGGCGGCATCGGTTTGTTTTGCAGAATCAGACAATGTGTTATCTCCTTCTATAAGAGTACGTTAATTTTGCCGGGGGGATCAACCTTGATGAAAATATAAATCATTATTTGAACGATTGTTCATGCATTCAACTATTGACAAAAAATTTAACAGGGAGTATATTTGGTATATCATTTGAATGATTGTTCAAACATTCAATCGTTTAGATGATGGAGGACACTATGGATAAAGCGAATAATGTTTTGGTCTTTCATCAGGATGATGTGGACCATGCCACGGAAAGCCTTCCCCCCCAGGAGGAACTGGACAGTCTGGGGGAATTCTTCAAGGTTCTGACGGACCCCACCCGGCTCAAGATACTCTACGCCTTGGGCATGGGGGAACTCTGCGTTTTTGACCTTTCGGTGACCATCGGGGCCAGCGTGTCCTCGGTCAGTCATCACCTTGCGGGGCTTAAACGGGTACGCCTGGTCAAGGCCCGCCGGGATGGCCGGATTATCTACTACTCACTGGATGACGATCATGTCAATTCAATCGTCAAATACGCCAGGGAACATTTAGGAGAACACAATCATGGAAATGCTTAAGGAATGTCCTGTAGTTGAAGATGATGACTGCTGCCCGGCCTGCGCCGCCGCTCACGGTCATAAGGCTGCTGTCCGCAGTCACACGCCTGCCACGGGTTGTGGCTGTTGTGACGATAATGATGACGATTGTTGCGGTACAAATGACCACGGTGAAGGCCGTAGTATCCGCATCGGCTCTTACAGCCTGCCCGTGAGGCGGCTGGCGGTTTTCGGCTCGGCATTGGGGCTCTGGATCATAGGATTCCTTCTGATGAAGCTTGGCCCGGCGGCAGGACTCCTGCGGTTTTTGCCCCTTGTCCCGCTGGCCGCGTCCTACGCTCTGGCAGGGCTGCCCGTTTTGCGCCATGCCGTCCGCAATATCAGGCGGGGGCGGGCGCTGGATGAAAATTTCCTCATGTCCATCGCCACCATCGGCGCTTTTGCCATCGGCGAATGGGAGGAGGCCGTGGGGGTCATGATCTTCTATATGATAGGGGAGATGATTCAGGAGGCTGCGGTTGACCGTTCCCGTTCCTCCATCAATGCGCTTCTGGCGCTCAAGCCTGACACCGCGCGAGTACAAGTTGGCACCGAATGGGTGGAAACTTCCGCCGCCGAAGTAAACCCCGGTGCGTTGGTGCTGGTCCGCCCCGGCGAACGAATACCCCTGGACGGTATTGTAATTGAAGGTTCAGGCTCGGTGGATGCCTCCATGCTCACCGGTGAATCCCGGCCGGTCCCGGTTGCCCCCGATGCGGAAGTGCGATCCGGCACCCTGTCGGTGGACGGCGTCCTTGTAATACGGACCACCGCGACTGCGGAAAATTCCTCCGCCGCCAAAATCATCGCCTTGGTGGAATCCGCTACAGAAGCAAAGGCCAGGCCGGAACGGTTTATCACTTCCTTTGCCCGGCTCTACACTCCCATCGTGGTGGGGGCGGCGGCGCTACTGGCGATTCTCCCGCCGCTGATTATCCCCGGCGCGCATTTTGCCGAATGGCTCTACCGCGCTCTCATATTGCTGGTCATCTCCTGCCCCTGCGCTTTGGTGGTGAGCGTCCCCCTGGGCTATTTTGCCGGAATCGGCGGCATGTCCCGCCGGGGGATCATGGTGAAGGGCGCGGTCCATCTGGACACCCTCAACAAAACCCGCTTCGTGGCCTTTGACAAGACCGGCACCCTCACCCAAGGCAACTTTTCCCTTGCCGCCCTGGAACCCGCCGCCGGTATCAATGATGAAGTCCTGCTGGAAACGGCGATCCTGGCGGAAGGCGAATCAAATCATCCTATTGCAAAAGCAATTCGTGATTATGGAAACAGTAATAGTGTTACTGCTGAAAAAAACAGTAATACTGCGTATCGGGAGATTGCAGGCAAGGGGATTGAGCTGAATTACAATGGAGATATCATCCTTGCGGGAAACCGGGGATTGCTGGAATCCCACGGCGTTCTCATCGGTGGAGATACGGAGACCGATACCGCCTACACTGCGGTGTATATTGCCCGTGACGGCAAATACTACGGACGTATTCTCATCGGGGACACGATCAAGGAAGGGGCCGTTGAGGCGGTAAAAAATCTTGCGGAACTGGGGATCGAAAAGACCCTGATGTTTACCGGGGACGCCCGCCTTACCGCCCTAGAAACCGCAGGCCGCTTGGGCATCCCGCAGAATCATGTGGCGGCGGAACTGCTCCCGGCGGACAAACTTGCGGAAATGGAAAAGCTTACCCGCAGAGGGGTCACGGTCTTTGTGGGGGACGGCATCAACGACGCCCCGGTGCTGGCCCGCTCCGATGTGGGGATCGCCATGGGTTCCGGAGCGGATGCCGCAGTGGAGGCCGCCGATGTGATCATCATGACCGACGATCCCCGGCGTGTAAGCGAGGCGATCCACCGCTCCCGCCGAACCCGCCGCATCGTCATGGAGAATGTTGCCTTCGCCCTAGGGGCCAAGGGAATCTTCATCGCTCTTGCGGTGCTGGGGCTCGCCAACATGTGGATTGCCCTTATCGCCGATGTGGGGGTGGCCCTGTTGGCAATTCTCAATTCAACAAGGGCGTTAAGGTAAAGGGGTATAACAAAGCGGAGATTTCTAAAAATCAACCATGGTTTTGAAATAATCTCCTGTAACTTTTCATCAGAGTTTCATACATTTTTGGTAAGGAGTACTGAAAGTATGATGAAGAAAACAACGGATATGATGCCGCTCAGTATTGGAGTGGTACGGGTTTACGATTTTGACGGCATAGGGCTTCACGCCTATGAAACGAAAAACTCTTTTGCAGATGAATGTTACCTTTTTGAAACAGGGCAGGAACTTATCGGCCTGGAAGCGCCCCTGTTCCGGGATAATCTGGCGGAATTTGCGGATTATATACGATCCCTGCACAAGCCCCTGAACCATTTGATCATGGCCTACCACCCCGGCGGCGGTAATGCCTTTACCGGCAGCCGGGTATACGCCACCGAAGCTGCAAAGAAGTCGATGGGCGAAGGGGGTTCCATAAAGGCGATGCTCGACAATTTCGCGGAGGGCTTTGGGGACAAACTGAACACGGAAATTCCTGCGGTAACGGATACCATCAAGGCCGGTAAAGTGACCATCGGCGGTATTGAGTTTATCGTAAAGGACACACGGGAAAGTTTTGATCTTGAAATACCCGCACTCAATGTGGTGTATACCCACATGGTCGGCCACCGGGCTCATAACATTCTGGAAAGCCCGGAACACATTGACGCCATGATAGGACAGATGAAGGACTATGAAAGGCGGAAACCCAGCCTTATCCTTACTACCCATGATGTCCCCGTGACGGCAGAAATTGTGGCGGAAAAACTAAGCTACCTCCAAAAGGTAAAGGAACTGGCCGCAAAATCCAAAGACAAGGCTTCCTTTATCGCGGGGGTGAAGGCCGTTTTCCCGGACTATGCCGGAGAACACTTCCTTGAGAGGAGCGCCGGGGCGTTGTTTTAACGCAAGATACTTTAGCCAAGCGGCTTTGGAATTGTTCGAAAACCAGGGTTGTCGGACAATTCCATTGAATAAAGAGATGTCTGCATCTGGTTTGGTAGAATCTCATCCAGTCCGTCAAAATTATCCTTAAAAAGCGATACCAGTTTCATTACCAAAATCCGCAGGTTGTTCCCCCTCGCAATGGACAGGACAGCCCCCTTTTTGATCAGCGCCAAGGTTTTCATTGCCGGTTCGGTTTCATGGCTGACCAAATTTTCAAGTATTTTTTTGATAAATTCAACATCATACTTATCAACAAGCAGAGAAATACCGTATTCAAAAATATCCAGGCAGCCCTTTTCGCGTATCACTTTTTTTTCAAGTGCTAAAAGGCCCTCTTTCCGTGCCGTATCTGCCATCATTACGGCTCTTTTTATAAAACGAAATATTTCTGTTTCTCCGGCTTTTGGTGCAGGGGTATCCAGCCGTGCTGTTTTTTCCAAGAGGACAGCAAGAGCATCTTCCTCTTCGCTCATAAAGTAGTCCACAATTGCGGCAGTAAGCGGGTCATTTTTGATGTTTGCCATGGAGTTCAGCTTCAAAATAGTACACAGAGTATTATCTCCGGCCTGTATGGAAAGTACCGCCTCCAGAATAATACGTTTGAGTGTTTTCTTGTAATGGTCGGTTTCATGCTCTATCAGATTGGACAGAATATCATCAATAATACTAGTGTCAGTGCCTTCCACCACCAGGTAGAGTCCTATATGGTATATATCATCTCTCCTTATTTCTTCCAAATTTTCTTCTAACGATAAAAGTCCTTCCCTGCGGGATCTGTTGGAAAAATCACAGGTCATCTTTACGATTTTATGATAGACGGAAACATAGTCCTCATAAAAAAACGGGGTATGATCAGGAATGACGGTAAGATTCCTCGATAAAGACAGTTTTATATCCGGGGATAATTCAGGAGGTATTTGCTCCGCGTAAATCGGAAGTCCAAGCAAATTTATCTCTTTCAGAGACTTCATCTTCGTTAATCCGGTGGGAAATTCTTTCAATTTGGTATAGCTCAGATCAAGCGTTTCCAGGGAAGGCAGATTAAAAAATTCTTCCGGTAATGAAGAAAGCGGAGAACGGCTTAGATACAATGATTTAAGATTTTTTACATTTACCACCCATGTCGGCAATATTTTGATATTATGCATAGATATTTCTTTTTTGCAGGGAGATTCGATAATATATTCCGGTAATTCGGCGCTATCGTCTTCGTCAAAAGACAAACTTAGTTCTTCAAGGGAATCAAGATCAATCAGGCCTTCTGTTGAATTAAGGAACCTATAGTTAAGGTGTAGTCTTTTTATACAGGATAACAAATCGGGTCTTTCTCTTAGAAAAGAAAAGAAGGCTTCAATGGCATATTCAGGATCAAAATATGGAGAAAAAGACAGCCTCAGTCTGCCATCGTTTTTGATCTCATCTTCTTTCGCTTGAATGATTCTTTTAATACGTTCGTCCCTTTCCTGTTCAGCAAATTTTTCATTTTTTTCCTTAAAATTATCTTGTTTCAGTTCGAGTGATGATTCTTTTTGGAATCGCTTTATTTCATCGGCGGTTTCGAGAGTAATAATGATCCTACGATATTCTGCAAGCTCGTTGATAGTGGAAACAATCTTTCTCTGGGCATTTTCTGAATTTGTCCAAAAACCATCCTTTTTTTCATATCTGAGCAAATTTGCCAACCTGGCTGAAATGTTGTCGAACACTTTTTTCTGAACATCGTTATTTTCGCGTATAATTGCGCCATATATAACATTCCAATCCGTTTTATGCAGCACCATTTGCAAAGCATGATTGTCCAGGCCAAGAATTATTTTTCCAAAATTTCCCATGATAAAACTCCTTTTTAGTGGCAGGGATTAATCATCCCGTAATTCCGCTTGTTTATCAGCGGTTCTATTGCTCTTTGTTCTGCCTTTAGTTTAACACACGCACTCTATCATATAACGATAGACTGAAAAATCTTTTTAAATTTTCCCCAAATAAAATGAGCCATTTTTAGCAATTATCCGGTATTTCCATATTTCCGGAATATGTTTTCGTTCTGCCGGCCTAACTA
This sequence comes from Spirochaetia bacterium, assembly GCA_025997555.1. Classification (GTDB taxonomy): domain Bacteria; phylum Spirochaetota; class Spirochaetia; order Treponematales; family Breznakiellaceae; genus BNUT01. Next base: position 3,804 of record BNUT01000023.1, on the reverse strand, counting down.
AATATTGCTCAAAAACAGATAGTTCTTCACGAAAAAGACGCAAGCTTACTCCTAAAATGCTCTCCGCATTTGCCTTGCAATCATCTAAAGTACGTCCCTCGCAGATTATTTCCAGTTTCATCTTTTCTATTGTCAGTATACAATCTTCACTTTATCATAGAACGATAGAGTGAAAATATTTGTGATTTCTTGCATTTGAGGAAAAGGTTGTTTAAATCGGCCCTATAGGTCAAAATCTACGATGATAGGGCAGTGGTCGGAGAGATTGTCAAAATCAGAACTCCTGCCAAGTACGCTAAACTTTGCTGTTTTTACAATTTGTTCTGTAGCGTAACAGAAATCGTCTGTACCTGGTCCATCTTTGGGCGAAATGAAGGTCGGCAATTCTGCATTTTCACCTTCTGCACAATTATGCAAACCATAAGACCGCAATTTTGAATTTTGATCGGAAAGACGTTGATTATCAGTTTTTGCAAAAGTATTAAAATCCCCAATTACAATTGAGGGAAATTTTAATAGTTCTGAAAATCTTTCATCTTTGAACGCACCATATATATTTTTTTCATATTCATACTTATAAATTTTATCTATGGAATCTTTGGTCCAGACAGCAAAAACCATCAATTCCGTATCTTTAATCATAAATTTATAGGGAACTATATAACGGTACGGAGTTGTGAATTTATATTCGGGTGAAAGTTCAAACTGAAATTTTTTTGAAAATACGCCTATTCCAAGCAGACTGTCTTTGCCATCACCATACCAGTCAGAGTATTCAAATTGGGAACCAAATGTAATCTTTTCTTTGTATGTACACTCCTGGATTACTAAGATATCCATATCTTTGCAAAGTTCGTGTTGGCTAATTAATTCAAATTTCTTTTCCGAAAACCCACCATTTTCAAAACTGCAATTCCAACTCACAATCTTCATAAAAACCTCCAATAATGATCTGCTTTATACAGCCATTTTTGCCAATGCGGCATTGACTTGTATCATATAATGTTCTGCATAAAGAACACAATGCATTACATTTGTATATCTTTTCCACGACTATACCACACATAAAATCATTTTGCAACTGGGCAACGGCCACATTTTGAACCTACTACATGGTATGTTGTTTACTTTATTTCGAGTTTTACAACTTTTGCATTTGAGCTATATGAAGTTACCTCTGTTACTTCAATATATACCCGTACTTTCGTGCCGTAACTAACTTTTGCAGGAGCACTCAACGTCAGTATATCCATTATGCCTAAATCGCTAATCATTAATCTGGCGCCTGAAACTCCCGTTACAGTTCCGTCTAAAACATATTTGTCCCCTGCCTTCAATTTACCGGAATCCGAATTAAATGCATATGTTGCCGGGGCAAGTACGGTATAGTTTACATTGTCAAGTGTAATGGTACTTGTTGCTGTATTATTATTTGATTGTTGTATCCCGGCCCCTTCAATCTTTATAACCTTTGCTTCACTGCTATATGAAGTTACTGCTGTTACCTCAACATATAAAGTTACTTTTGTCCCATAATTAATAGTCATGGGTGTACTTAATGTTAATATATCCATCAAACCAAGGTCATTAATCATTAACCTTGAACCGGTAACGCCTGTTGCAACCCCATCCATATAATATTTTTGCCCAACTTTTAAGTTTCCTGCATCAGCATTAAAAGCATAGGCTGCCGGTTCGACAACCGTGTACTTTGCTCCATCAAGTGTTTTTTCTTGAGCAAACAATTGTATAGAACAAACTGTCAAGAAAACAAAAAACATTCCAAAATACGTGTCCCGAAAACCTTTCATAATACCCTCCTGAGGTAAATTATACGTTTTATGTCCGCCGACAATTTATTATCATTATATTCCCTTCAATCTATCATATGCCGATAGACTGAAAATCTTTTTCATTTATTTTAATTCAACAATAAATGGGCGATGATCTGAAAGCCCTCTCCAAAGTTTTATACCCCCAATATTTTCCCATTCATCTTTTTGATTAATAATAGTTACATCATTAAATTTTGAAGAAAAACAAAAATCATTTACATAACCAACATTGGCATGACGAGCTTTGGTATGATAATATGTGGGAATAAATTTATTGGAATAATTTTTAATACAGTTTTCTAAATTGTATTTATTATTGTATGATCCTACGAATTTATTATATTCTTTTTTACCATTTTCACCAAATCCCGTATTAAAATCACCTGCCATTATAATGCGGTTTTTTATATTTTCAAGAACATTCTTCATCTCTTTGTCATTTTCAAAATCATCTAACATTGTATAACAGCCTTTATTTGCATAATTTATAATTGCTATTTTTTCTTTATCTTGTGCAACAAAGTCATAACACATAACAGAACTTCGCCCATAGTAATACTTATTTACCTCATACAGATCGTTTGTATCTATATTATTCTTTTCAAATTTATAATCCTTATGGAATAAAATTACATTACCCCAAAAATTATCTTTTCTTCCATCAAATAATAATTCGTTCGTTAATTCGTGGTATAAAATATTATAATCAGTCATTGAAAACTCATATTGATTAGAGCTTTTTTCAAATAATTTTAATGGATTTATCTCTTGTAAAATGTAAAAATCAATATTAGGCTCATTTTTAAGAAATTCTATACATTTATTCTTCCACTCGATAATATCCTGAGGGTTTCCCTTAGTGTTTTGCCAATAATTCATATTCCAACAAAATATTTTCATATACTTCCTTCCTGTCTCCTCATCTGCATATTATTATCCCCCTGCCACCCCTATCATAGAACAATAGGGCGCTCATTTAAATCTTCTATTAACTTTTTTATTTCATCTTCTTTTAGTGTTATATCAGTATATGAATTTAACAGATGATACATCATTCTGGGATTATCGCCTGCTTGTATCGAAAGAGCTGCTTCTTTTTGGATAGTTTTTAGGATAAGCATATTTTCATCTTTTTCCTGTTTTATAATGTTGGAAAGTATTTTTTCCACTATTTCGGCATGGGTTCCATCAACAACAAAGCGTATACCATATTCAAATATATCTCTTTCATCAATTCTGTCCTGATCCGCTTCTTCATCCAATGCCAGTAAACCTTCTCGTCTGGCTTTTTTAGCAAATGTCAAAGCACGTTCTACAATATCATTGTATTTCTTAACAAATTCATCATGAGTCATTTTGCAGTCTCTCCTTCATAATCCGGGATAAGAATTTCTCCGTATTCAATCAATCTTCGAATAACACCTAAAATTTTTTCCTGGCTCTCTTTAACACCGTTTATCCGTACTGGCCCTATACATTCCATATCTTCCTTTAACATTTGGGAAGCCCTTTTTGTCATATTGCTAAATATTTTTTCCTGTACCGTTTCATCTTCACCTTTTAGTGACATGCAAATTTCCTGGGAATCTAATTCCCTTAAAATTTTTTGAATGGCCATATTATCCAATTTTAAAATTATATCTGAGAATCTCATTGGGAGAAACATACCCAGCGAATATTGTCTATTTTCGGAAATAATTTTTGCAAAAACCCAGGACTCACCTTTTAATTCAAATGAATTTATTGTATCGCAATATGTTACCGCATCCGATCCGGGATTATTGTAATAACCAGTTCCAGGACTTTCAAATGAACTAACCACAATTTTATCTATTGCTTTATTATGGCCATAAGCAGTAACGACTAACGTTTTTCCATTGTTCATAAAAACCTCTGTTTATTCTCTATCTGCCCTTATTATATCACCCCCATTCTATCATATAACGATAGACTGAAAAAAATTTTTCAC
>BNUT01000022.1 GCA_025997555.1 Spirochaetia bacterium | reverse complement strand
CCGGAATGGAAGAACAAAAAAGATTGCAAGCAAAAAAAGGCCGAGAAAAACAAACTTGCAAATTATTGAACATGCAAGAGCTATTCTTAACATAGTTCATGGGGTTATTTCAAGTAAATATACATACCCTGATGCCATTGAACGCCTTTTTATTAACTATTCAGCCCGCCTCAAGACCTGGAATCATACAAGTGAAAAGTTGATAATGAAAATAGTCGAGACAATTGGCAATGGTCCAAAAAGACAGATATATGAAAACTATTTTAAGACAGGATATTACTTTGAAGATTTATTTTTTGCCAATTTTATACCAAAAAATGATAGAATTAAGAATAATTTTTGGAATTTTTGTCTCATCGTTGCCTATCAGTTGTACGCTATCGAAAAAATATATTTATTGCATCGGGATAGTAGAACTATAAAACTAAAAAAACCAGAGATCCAATTGACCTAACACAATCATCGTCTATAAAGTATGATTCTTCTGTTGCAAATATCCAAGACTATAATTTTTCCGCTGATCTCAAGTCATTTAGTATGGCACTTTCCTCTGTTCTTGATAAAAGCATCTCTAATCAATCGCCAATACCTCAAGATTATTTTGCATGGCTTCGAGCAATTATCGCCGATTTTCAAAATGTTATAATGTATCTTCTTGTTCCAAGTTTTAAAAGTTTTGAAGCCGATAACTCTAGCATGATGGCAGGATTTATTGAAAGCAATAGTAAAATTACTATGAAAATGCAATTAACAGTTACAAAGCAAACGATTGATTCCATTGCTCAAAGCAACAGCTTATTGCAAAAAATGTTTTCGAATACTCTCCAAAATATTGATACAGAAGATGGAATTAAGGCATTTGATGATAAATTCAATCTGCCCACGATTACTATATCAAATCAAATTAAAAGTGGATCACTTGGCATCATCCACCAACGTGATGAGCAGGATGACATAATTAAAGTTGGTAAACCCCCGGCTATGCCGGGGAGACAAATAAGGGTTTGACCTTTCCGTGAGTATCAAGGATGCTCTCCTGTCAGTGAACGGCTCAAAGTTCAATAGACAGGAGGCATGAAAGAAAGACTATAAGAGTCTATCCCATAGCGTATGGGACTGCAAGTACCACATAGTGTGGATACCGAAGTTTCGGAAGAAGAAGCTTTATGGAGAAGTGGCAACATATTTGGGGGAAATATTCCACGAATTGGCACGGCAGCGGGAGAGCAAGATAGTGGAGGGGCATATATGCCCGGATCACATCCATATGCTGATAGAAATCCCGCCGAAATACGCGGTTGCGGAAGTGGTGGGATATATCAAAGGTAAAGGTGCCATAGCGATAGCCCGGACATATTTGGACAAGCGGCAAAATTTTACCGGGCAGACTTTCTATATCCTTGACGAGCCGACCACCGGCTTACACATAGCCGATGTTCACATGCTGCTGGACATTTTGCAGAAGCTGGTGGATGCGGGGAACACCGTGGTGGTCATTGAGCATAACCTTGATGTCATCCGTTCCACCGACTGGGTCATCGACCTTGGCCCCGAAGGCGGCGATGAGGGCGGGCATATTGTCTGCGAGGGAACGCCGGAGCAGGTGGCTGCTTGCGCGGGGAGCTATACGAGGCAATTTCTAAAAAAGGTGAATCAATAATAGAGTTGTTCGGAAACTTCAGTTGTCGAACAACTCTAATCAACTAAAGCCTGGTTTTTTACCATGAGCCATTCAATGAGGTTTTCTACCGGTATGGGCATATTATTTTTTATCCAGTCACAGATTATATGTGAAGATCCTGCTATTGAAAATAGCAACCGGTATCTAACATAGATATTCTCTTCCGCTGCCAAGGTATCGTTAAATAAATTCAGCATATGGGTTTCCCATTTTTCGTATTGCCGGTAAACCAGATATTCCGCTTCGCTGGTAAGTATCATTTTCAGGATTGCACTGTGGCGGGTAATATTTTTTAACGGCAGCGACATCAAATAAACATACCCTTTGTTTATATCTTTGCTTTCCGGATCGGCAGGAGCGAAGCAATGTTCCAAAAATTGGATGATAACATCGTCTTTGGTTTTATAATGCCGGTAAAATGTCTGCCGCGCAAGACCTGCCTTCTTGATAATATCGGAAACACCTATTTTTGTATACGGAACCTTTTTCATAAGTCTGAAAAGCGCCTCGACAATACATGCCCGTGAACTTCCTATCTGTCTTTCGTGTGCCTTTGTTTTGCCTGCCATATTCACCCCTTGTGCCTGTTACAAATTTGCCAAAGCGTCTACTTTTAGAAAAAATAATTGACAATTCACGGTAAAAAATCTTATATAGCTGTGTTACATGTGTATCACATAGATATAACACGGTCTATGCTTTGTGTAAAGGGTATTAATCGGAGAGATCAAGATGAAACGGGCATTTATAGTTTTTATGGCGTTTGTGCTAATTTCAACAGGGTCATTTTCACAAGAACCATCGGATCAACTTCCTTATCCTGCGGGCAGAGACGAAAATACAATTACCGCTGTTTCCGTAACAGGCTTGAAAAGGACAAAGCCTCACGTAGTAGAAGGTCCCTTACAAATATTTATCGGCCGTGATGCCGGAAGTCTGGACAAAAATGAAGTAATCGCAATTATTCAGGCGACCGGTGTTGTCGAACCGCTGACTATCGAGATTGAAGATAATCAGGACGGAAACGGTAAAACACTCGCCATAACCGCCCGTGATAAATGGTCTATTTTTCCTGTTCCTTTTTTCGGCATTTCGCAAAGCGGCTGGAGCGCGGGCGGCGCGTTTATGAATACAAATTTTTTAGGCAGAAAGGATATGCTGATGGTGACGGGGAGCGGCGGCACCGGCGGCTGGATGGCTAATGCTATGTATTTCCATTCACCCGATATGGTAGGCGAATTTGGATGGAGCGCAACAGGTATGTTTTTGTGGCAAGACAAAGAGAACGTGGATCAAACCAACAAACGGGTACTGAGACGGTATAATTCAATGACCATAAATCCTTCTGTCGGCGTATCTTATAAACTCACCGATTTGTTCACACCGACCTTTGGCATTGCCTACAAGGGTGTCTTATTGCGTGATACTGATAACCCGGTCAATGCACCGGAAAAAGATATGCACGGGATTACCTTTTCGCCTGCTATCGGCATAAAGCACAATACCTGGGACGGCTATTTTCTTAACGAACAAAGCGCTTCGCTCAAGTATGATTATACTTTGGTTATAGGCGGGCCTGACGTTCATACCATATCGTTGAATGGGACCTATAACTATTCATTCATTCCCGGATTCAGGATTATGGCAAAAAGCGCCATAATACTTGGCACACCTTCCGGGTCTCCCTTTTTTGAAGCCTCGCCGATAAACGCCTCGGTAAACATTCTCCCTCAAACATATTCTGCGGTTGATTATTCGAGTCTTTCAATAGAACTGGAAAAATCTCTGTATAAATTTAAATGGGGTCTGATTTCAATATCCGCAGGGTATCAGATAGTCTATTCAAACTCGGAATCGCTGCGTAATCAATTTGACCACGGGCCGGTCGCAATGGCACATTTGTTTTTGAACAGGGTTGCGATTCCCGCCATAGGTTTGGGCGGGTCATATAATGTGTCAAAAAACGCCTGGCAATACGCTTTTAATGTTGGCATGAATTTTTAACGGAGTATATATGAACAAAATATGCGGTAAATCCATTTTTGTGCTGGTGTGTCTGCTCAATACGGGTCTGTCATTCGCCGAAGAGCCAATCGTTCCTTTTGATCAAAAATTTGCCCTGAGTGTTTCCGCAAAATATAATGTGGAAATGTTTCTGCACCAGGGGGCAGACTATGCATCTTATAGTACAGACCGGCCATTGGATATTGGTTTTGGTTTTCGGTACAAAGGGCTTGCGGCGAGCGCCTATATTCCGGTAAATTTCAAATTCACTTCATTTGATGTTGCGCTAAACCTGTACTTTCAAAGAATGTATTTTGAAACGGCCTTCAAACGGTATGAAAATTTCTATCCCGGCGAAGTCACGGACGAAAATGCCGGATTGGATATTATGAGCAGCGGAATACTGGCAGGCTGGATACATAATTATAAAAACCATTCACTTCGTTCGGTGTTTACCTTGTCTGAAGGACAAACCGTTTCAAGCGGCAGTTTTCTGTATGGCTTCGGAGCATTTTACACATCGGTCTTATCAAAGAACGATACTCTGCCGCGCTATAAAGAGCGGCAGCATATTGTCTATTTTGGGCCTACCGGAGGATATTCGTATACATGGATATTGCCCTTTGACATATTTTTGAATGCGGGCATAAATGTCGGCGCAAATTTGGGAATAGATATAAATGAACCGAGGGTTCTGTTTATTCCGCAAATAAATCCGCGAATTGCATTTGGGTATCACCATATTTCGTGGTCAATCAATATGGTAATGGGCTGCAACGCCTCGCTGCTGTTATGGAGCAAAGACGATATTGAAATACTGGTCCCCGCTACCGTGAGTATCACATTCTCAAAGCGTTTTTAATACTATGAGGTCTCTTGTGAAAATACCTGTTTTCCTGTTTCTGTTTGCTTTATTGTTGTGCCCTCGTGCTGTTTTCTCACAGGAACAGTCGGACCGTTTGCCCGGAAACATTTGGTCAGGCGGCCCCTGGGCTGAGGAAAAAAACATAGTACCCCTGTCAACACTATTTTATAACATTGGGCAAAATACGTTGCATTCGCTCTTCTTTAATTATGGGGTAAATTTTGCCGCAGCGGGGCTGGGGACATGGTTGTTTGTTGAAAGCGGTGTTGATTGGACATGGCGGAATTTTGCCTATAAGCACGAAACCTTTGCCAATGCTGCGTATTCTTCCGTCATATATGCCGGTTATGTGGTTCCCGCAGCAACACCGGTTGCGTTGTATATGGCAGGTATATTCAGGCACGATGAAAAAATGCAGATTGCCGGATTGGCATTAGGCCAATCAATGATATTGGCAAACGCTTTCCACACAATTCTTAAATTAAGTACCGGCAGAACAGAACCATATATCATCAATCAGTATCACCATAACAGAATTGATACTTCCGGCGATTTTAGCGGTGAGTTTGATTGGTTTAAGATGGACATTGTAGACGGCTGGCCAAGCGGGCATACCTTATCGGCCTTTGCCACAGCCGCAACCATTTCGGAAATCTATAACGATAAGACCTGGGTAAAGATAGCCGCCTATTCCTATGCGGTACTGGTGGGGGCAGGAGTATCATTTAATGTTCATTGGGCATCAGATGTACTTGCCGGTGCCCTCATCGGATACGCAGTCGGTGCAACGGTCGGCCGCAGTTTCAGGCAGCTTTTAAAACCTGTAGAACAGCACAACGGAGTATCACTTTCCATGACGGCTTATCCGCTGGGTATTTCGATGAGGTGGTAATATGCGAAGGCCTTTTATTTTCGCTGCAGGTTTTATAATGCTTTGTTTTTTTCTCATTATACCGTTGTATTCACAGGAACAAGCTGACGAACAAATGGCCGCTGCCGCTATAGCGAAAGACAACAAGCGGTATTTTTTACCCGCATTTGCCGAAGTGCTTGGCAGTAATGGGCTGCTTTTTGTTTTTAACCGCTTTGTAGCGCGCTTTGATTTTTCATTTGTTACTGCCGATATAATAGCCGGCCATTTTCGTAATCCGTGGTGGTGGGACGGCGATAATTTTATCATAAATCAATTCGGCCACCCGTATCAGGGATTAATCTATCACACTGCGGCACGGGCAAACGGATTCACTTTTTATGAATCTCTTGCCTTTGATGTGTTTGGAAGCCTGACGTGGGAGCTATTCACCGAAACGGACACTCCTTCGGTAAATGACATGCTTACAACCCCCATCGGCGGAGCAGTTATGGGAGAAATGTTTCATCGCCTGTTTCTGGAAGTGCGCTCCCCGTTGGCGCTTTTTATCAGCCCGGTTGATGCGCTTAACGGCGTTATTACCGGCCGCAGACCGAAACGCGGACGAAGCAATATATACGGTATCACCCTGAGCACCGGCCTTGAATACGAATTGCTGGCCGTCCGCTGGCGCGGCAGCGATGGGCCTGTCATATCGGATATCAAACACTCAGGCGCCGCCAATCTTGAAACACATATTATTTTTGGAAACCCTTTTGAACAGCAAAGTAAAACCCCCTATACGCATTTTGAATTGACCTTGGGCGGTACTATCGGCCTGCCCTTACAGTACAGCATAAATATGATTTCAGACGGATACCTTTTTTCTTTCTCCCCTATTGATACGGAAACCAAAAAACTCAGTACCGGTCTTAGCCTTCACTATGATGTTTTTAGCGGCAGCTTTATCAACTATTTTAATGAAGCCATCGATTGGACAGTTAAATATCAGCAGCGTTTTACCGATACCATGCAAATGGAATTAAAGCTTCACGCCGGCTGGTCCTTTCTTTCCGGTGCGAATATGTATATCCGCGAAGAACGGGAATATGGTCAGGGCTGGAATTTTAAAATATTCTTCTCGATCTTTTTCCCAACCGGCGGTATTTTTTCCGCGGATGCTCTGCTTTACCGAATGTATGTTTTTTCGCAGGGGTTTCTTGAACACACCGGCGAGACCGGACCTGTGCCCGGCATGGCGGGAGGTTTTGACATCTTGAATATTTTTACCTTATCGTATCGCCGCCCGGTAACCAACTCTTTTTTCATCGGCATAAGCGATTCAATTTATGGAAAATTCCGCACAGGCACTCATTTTCCCAATACGGAATTATGGACTAATGCTGTCCGCCTTTTTGCGGAATGGAGATTTTAGGGAGCTATACGGGGCAGTTCCTGAACAGGTAGTGGTACAGACGGTTTTAATACGCCAGGCGGGAAGCGCAAAATTGCCGGGCTTACCGGCAATGCTTAGTATTGCAAGACAAATTTCTCAATACAGTTGCGCAGAGAGGAAACTCCCGATGATACAATCATCTGCATGGGGATTTTGTTTGACCCCGCGAATTTGACCGCCTCCCTCCGGGCCGAGTGGGAGACCTTTCCGGTACAGATAATCAGCATGTCCGTACCGCCAAGCTGTTTCCTGATGCTCCGTTCCTGACCAACAAAAACTTTAAGTTCAACGCCCAGGGATTTAGCGGCATCAATATAATCCCTGTGCAGACGATCCATGCCGCCTACCAATATCGCGCTCATAACAAACTCCTTTATATAAGGGAATATCACCCTTCGGTGAACCGTGATATTCCCATTCACCGGCGAGACTTCGTTTTAATGGGTCATGTGGCCTATCAACAGATCGTCGGTACTGTCGTATAAGGTCATGGTTGCAAACCAGCCTTCGGTGTTTTTGATGGTATCCGGATCCTTTCCGTACCGGAAATGGAAATGCATCATGGTTTCGCCCGGTACATCGGCCTCGGCGGGAAGCAGGAGCAGATGTTTGTAGGGAATATCGGCGGTGGTCTCGAAATGGCGCCAAATTCTTCCATTAATATCTACATCACCGTCGTCCTGGTAGACCGCCCTATAGGCAATGCCGTTGCTTGATCCGGCCGATTGCTGCGGCGCCTGGTAGAAGGTGATAGAATTACCTTCTATGGCAAAGGCGGCAATTTCGCATTGATAAGTCGGGCCCTCAAGGTAGCGCAGCCTGATTTCTTCCGGTGTTTTTCCTTCCTTGGCCGCCAGAACCTCATAGGCCCGGCTGAGGGAAGGCCGTTCAAAATAGGAATAAAAATTATTCCATGTGCCCGCCCAGGCTTCAAGGGCCGTTTTTTCGCCCGGCGCTCCGGCTTTCGGGCTGCCGACGCATCCTGAAAGCCCCACTACAAAAGCACCTATGCATAAAACGCATAGGGCATACGACAGTTTCCTCATAAGGATCCTCCGTTAAAAAGTATTATAAGCCTTTGTTATATTAGGCTTACACTTTATGTTATATATAACTAACAAAGATTTGTCAACCGGTTTTCCGTGAATTTTTCGTTTTTTTACGCTTGACGTTTTGTGTTTGTCTTGGCCGCTGTCTATCCGGGATTATGTCAAGGTTGAAACACTGGAAGTGCGGGGTCAAATCGTATCATGGGAAACAAGCCTGTTCCATAATGGGGGATTTTTAAGGAATCTTTATCGGGGTAATCCGCTATATCCCTGCCGACTGCGACTTCCTGCTTTATGAGCCTGATGAGGGCTTCATTGGGTGCAAAGGGTGATCCTTGCCCAGAAATATACCAGTTTAAGTTGACATGATAGAGGTTTACAAGCCGTTCCAGAACTTCATGGGAAGGTTTTATATCGTTTTTCTCTTAACCAGCTCAGCCCCCCTGCAACCGGAGTTTGTGATGGGCACACATGAGATAAAGGCGGCGGGGGGTCCGGTGTCGCGAAAGCAACAAGGGGAATCCGTGACCCTCTTGAGGGGCATGGATTTATCGGCCATGGGACTGCACGGGTTGCAGGGGGGCTGGCCTTTTTGCAACCTTCCTCAATCTTTGCGGTCAAAACCTCCACATGGTAACCATTGAAAAAATGACCTTGGCCGAATTGTGCCTGAAGGCAGCGGAAAAATACAAAAACAGAAGGGCCTTTGAAATTTACCGGGACGGCAAGGTCTACGATCCGGTAAGCTACCGTCTGATGGGGCTCCGGGTGCGGCAGTTTGGGGTGCTCCTGGGGAGCCTTGGGGTTAAGGCGGGGGACCGGGTGATGATCCTGGCGGAAAACTGTCCCGAATGGCCCATTGCCCTCTTTGGCACGGCCCTGGCCGGGGCGCTGGCGGTTCCGGTATTGCCCGATTTTACCCCGGAGCACATTGAGGCCATCGTTGCCCACGCCGGAACTTCCCTCCTCTGCGTCACCGAGCGGACTGCGGCAAAAATCGCCCCCATAGAGGCGAATATCCCCCGGATCTATCTGGACACTATGGAAAATAGGGAAACCGGGGCGGGGATACAGGTTTCCATTGGGGGGATACCGAAAAGGCTCCCCCTGCATGAACCGGGAAAGGGTTTTACCTTTCCCCAGGTTAATGAGGACGATCCTGCGATGATTATCTACACCAGCGGCACCTGCGGGGCAAGCAAGGGGGTGTTGCTTTCCCACCGGAACATGATTTTCTGCGCCCGCGCATCCCGATCATTGATGAAGGTCTTTCCCCGTGACCGGCTCCTTTCGATTATCCCCCTGGCCCATACCTACGAATGTACCCTGGGACTTTTGACGGTGATTATGAACGGGGCATCCATCACCTATCTGGACAAGCCCCCCTCTCCGGTGGTGCTCCTTCCGGCAATTCAGGCCATCAAGCCCACCGCCATGATGACGGTGCCCCTCTTTATCGAAAAAATTTACCGCCAAAAAATGGCCCCCGCCCTCTACGGAAGTCTCCTTTACAAATGCGCCCTTACCCGCCCCCTGGCCCTGTATCTGGCAGGGCGGCAACTCAACGCGGCCTTTGGGGGAAGCATCCGCTCTTTCAGCATCGGCGGAGCCCCTCTGTCTGCGGATGTGGAGGACTTTCTACGGAAGGTCAAATTCCCCTACACCCTCGGCTACGGCCTTACCGAGGCTGCGCCGCTTCTTGCCGGGACCGCCCCCTACCGGTTTCCTGCCCATTCCGCAGGATCGATCCTGCCGGGGGTGGAACTCCGCATCGCCCCCCCTGTGCCGGGCTTTACCGAAGGGGAAATTCAGGCACGGGGACCTAATATCATGCTGGGCTATTACCGGGATGAGGAGGCAACTAAAAATGCCTTTACCCCCGACGGATGGCTCAAAACCGGGGACCTGGGTCGGCTGGACAAAAGGGGCCATCTTTTTATCCGGGGTCGCATCAAGGCAATGATCCTGGGGCCTTCAGGGGAAAACATCTATCCTGAGGAAATCGAAATCCTGCTCAACGCCTCCCCCCTGGTAGAAGAATCCCTGGTCCGCGCCGGTGAACGGGGGGTCCCTACCGCTCTGGTGGTGTTAAATGGGGAAGCCAAAAAACGCGCCGACAATAAGGAACTTGAGGATTTGAAAAACACGGTGAACCGTCGGCTTCCGCATTTTTCCCGGATAGGCCGCATTGAAGTCAGGGACGAGCCCTTTGAAAAAACACCCACCCAGAAGATAAAACGCTTTTTATATCAATAACTGCTCATTCTTCATTATCAATGACCTTCTTCGTCTGCCACTTCCCGCTCTTCCAGCGGGCAAGGTAGAAAGCGCCCCGGCAGATAAAGTCGGCCCCCATGGAAACCCATACCCCCAGCGGCCCCATCCCCAAGGTATAGGAGAGGAGATAAGCGGCGCTGACCCGGACAAGCCACATGGAGACCGTGGCAATGATCATCACATACCGGGCGTCTCCGGCGGCCCGCAGGGCGTTGGGCAGGGCAAAGCTCATGGGCCAGCCGATGGCCATGGAGATGCAGTGTATTTGCAGGAAGCTTACTGCATAGCGGTGGGCCTCTTCACTCAAATTGAAAAGGCTGATCAGGGGGTCCATAAAGATATAGATAAGGCCGCTCAAAATGACCAGGGTGATATAGGCCAGTTTCATGATCCGGACGCACTGCTTTTTGGCGGCATCGTAATCTCCGGCCCCCACGCATTGGCCCACGATGGTCAAGAGGGCGATGCCGTAGGCCATACCGGGCATAAAGGAGAAGGAGTTGATCACGCTGGCAATGGCGTTTCCCGCAATGGCGGCGGTTCCAAAGGTAGGTAAAATCCGCTGGGTCAGGAGTCGGCCAAACTGAAACATGGAACTTTCAAGCCCGCTGGGGATGCCCACATTGAGGATATTATGCAGCATGGACCGGATAAAGCGGACCTTCAGCAAACCCTGGATAAAAATGGGCCGCGCATGGCCCTTGTGGAGCAGAACCAGGGTTACCACCGCCGCAGTGGTCCGGCTTATCAGGGTGGAAACCGCCGCTCCGGCTACTCCCCAATGAAACACAAGAATAAAGAGGGCGTTACCGGCAATGTTCAGCACATTTACCAGCAGGGCAATCCACATGGTGATCCGGCTGTTGCCCACGGCGCGGAACAGGGCGGCATTGGCGTTGTAAATGGCCAGCACGGGGTAGGACAGGCAGGTGATCATGAAATAGGTACCGGCCGCTTCCATCACATCCGCGCCGATACTTCCGTAAATTATGCTGATAAGCGGGCGGCGCAGAAAAAACGTAAAGATCATAATGAAAACGGAGATTAAGGTGACCACATGGATAAGCTGTTTTGCAGCCACTCCGGCGTTCTTCGTATCCCGCCTGCCAATATACTGGCTGGTGACCACCGCACCGCCGGTGGACAGGGCGCCAAAGGCGATTATGAGCAGGTTGTTAATATTATCAACGATATTGACTCCGGAAACGGCATGTTCCCCCACGAAACTCATCATCACCGTGTCCGCCGCACCCATGGTAACCGCCAGCAACTGTTCAATGACCAGGGGCAGCACCATACGGAACAGGGCCTTGCTGTTCCACTTCTCCATCATTGACTGGTTCGGTATTGTCGTTACAGGCGGGGATGGGGACTTCACAAAGGGAACCCTGGCAGATAATACATAGATTATTTTCAGTATATCATCTTATGTATTGAATGGACAATGTCCCCCCAGGGCCGGGTTTTTGCCGAATTTGTAGGCCCCCAGGAGCCGCCGTCTATGATAAAAGTCAAGCACTTTTTTGCAAAATATTACAAAAGTATTTTTTCAATCGTAGAACAAAGCTATCCCGTACACCCGTTCCGCCCCGGCTGCCTTAAGCGCTGCGGCGCAGGCTTCCAGGGTGGCGCCGGTGGTGATCACATCGTCAAAGAGGATCACTTCCCTGGGGATTTTTTTCACGGCGATGAAGCGGCCCTTGAGGTTTGTCAGGCGGTGTTCCCGGTCCAGGGTTTTCTGGCTGCGGGAGGGGAGCCGCTTCAGACAGCGGGATACCGGCAGCTTGTCCCTTTCCAGCAGTTTTGCCAGATACTCAACCTGGTCCCAGCCGGTTTTGCGGATTTTACCGGGACGGGGCGGCACTGGGCATAATACCGCGCTTACCGGGACGGTGGGGGAGGGCGGGAGGAGCGAATCTGCGGCTGAGCGGATCTTTTCTTCCAGGAAGTGACCCAGGGCCGGGTTTTTGCCGAATTTGTAGGCCCCCAGGAGCCGCCGGTATTGGCCGGTATAGGGAAAGATGACGGTGATCCTTGCGCAACTGCGCTCACCGCTGCGATTCTCTTCTTCCCGGCATTGCAGGCATCGGCCCTGTTCTGAGATGAGGGGCTTGCCGCAGCCGGAACAGCGCTCCCCGGTTTCACCGCTTAAACTTTTGCGGCAGTCCTGACAGAGACCGTACCATGCTTCTTCCACGTCCAAAAGGGCCTCGCCGCAGAGCGCACAGCCACGGGGGAAAAAGAATTCCCGAATCAAAAATATCAGCTTGGTTATCATGATATATATAGGGCACTGGGATGTGCGGCGCTTCAATCCGGGGGCAAAAATTTATGAGAAATGTGAAAAAAAGGGTTCCGAACCCGGTAAGGACATCCGGGTATGCTATTTTAATACTATACCATTAAAGTCATGTGTTTTCAAGCGGCGTTTCCTTGAGAAGCGGTAAAAGGGCTGAATATACCTGCGCATGCATGCTATACTTATATCTATATGCGCGCGCTGTTTCCCCTTCAACAAAAACTGGTCTGTTTTCTGCTGCTTTTTGTCATTTTCCTGTCCCATTTATACGCCTTTGAGGTCAACATCACCGGCAAGGAGCTTGGAGTTGATATAAAACCTGAATTTAACCGGAGCTTTTATTTTTGTTATGATATTTCGTTTTTCGGTTCCCTTGAAATTAACAAGTATATTAACCTGGAAAGCGGCATTGCCATGGGCCGGACCGGGAAGGTTTTTGATATCGATCTCTTTGTCAAAGGTGGATTTGATCTGCCCCTGCCGGTCCCCTTAAGCTTTAACCTTCTCTACATGTATAACGGAACCCCGGACTACCTGACCCATATTCACACCGCACTTCCCCTTCTGGCCCTTAAGGGGCAATGGGCGGGTATCTCTGTGGGTACTACCCTGCGTTCAACTATATTTGATCAGGAGTCCGCTATCCTTGAACCAATTCTGGCCTTATCCGTATTTGTCAATTTTTATCAAACAGAAAAAATGAAGTTCGGGTTGGAGGCTGCCAATTTTGATAATTTCCATGCGGGGAATATGGGTTCATATTTTCTAAAATTTTACAGCCTGATACATTTTGCCATAGGCGGGACATCACAGAGGCTCTCCGTGATAAACGAGATCAGGATCGAACAAACCGGCAGTGTGGGTCTGGATGCCAATTTTTACGGCGTCGCTTACCGGGGAGGAGTGGTATACAAATGGTAGATTCGATGAATGTGAAAAAGGCTCATGTCTTTGTTCTTTGCCTTTCCCTGTTTATAGTATTGCTGTGCCCAAGCTGTGATATGGACCTTTTGGGGCTCTTTGGTTCCCGCGATTTTGAAGAGCGTTTGAACGAAAAGAATACCTTTAACTTTCTTACTCCTGCGGATCGTTCCCTTAACCTTCCTGACACCTATTCATTTATCGTATTGACCGACACCCATATTCAGGGCAGTTACGCCCATGGGCTGGAAAAACTGAAGGATGTTATTATTCCGGGACCTCAAGGCGATCGTTTTGTGGTCATTACCGGTGATATCACCGATCATGGTGAACGGAAAGAAGTACAAAAATTTATCGAAATTGCCCGGAGCCTCAGCGTACCCTGTTACCCCGTGCTGGGGAACCACGATGTGTATTTTGGCCACTGGAGCGTATGGAAGGATATGATTGGTTCATCATCATATCGAATTGACGGGCCTAATTCCGGCACCACCCTTTTTATTATGGACAGCGCCAATGCGACCTGGGGCGCGAGGCAAACCGAATGGCTGGATAAGGAACTTAAAAGCGCTAAAGATCGGGTCTTTGTTTTTACCCATGCCAATTTGTTTGTGGAAGGCCCCGGCGATAGAGAACAATTTACCGATGTCAGGGAGCGTTCCCGGATCATGTCCATGTTGAAGGGCCGCTGCGACGCCATGTTTACGGGGCATGCCCATAAACGGATCATAAAAAATTCCGGGGGCGTTGAGTATATCACTATTGAAGATTACCGGAGCAACAAGACCTATTGCCGGGTTTCTGTCTCCCCGGCAGGTATCAGTTACAATTTTCACACTTTATAGGGCGGCAACCTTTTTTGCAAAATCTTCCGCGTGTTTCAAATCCTCTTCGTTGGGCCTGCCCATGTTGATGCATAAAAAGGATCCCTTGCAGTAAAAGGCTTCATCGGCAACTTTTATGTTTTTTGGTTCCAGAATGGACTTAACCGCACTTAAGATAGTTTTGCCCCCCGCAGAGGTGCTGAATGTCACTACCTTATCAACCTGTCCGCTTTTGAGGGTTTCCAGAAAAGTACGGAGCTTCCCGTCGATCCCTCCCGCATATAATGCCCCGCCCACAAAAAGGACATCCGCATGTTCGATTTTTGTTGCCGGTCCAACCGCTTCGGGCTTTACACCCAAGCCCCGTGCGATGAATTCCGCAACTTTTTTTGTGTTTCCCTTCCGTGACGCATAAATTACCTGGTTCATGTTAAACTCCTATTGTTGATTCATTGTTTTCTCAATCCGCCGTCCTGTCAACGGGTTAGTGGAGCTCCCCGTCGTATCCCCAATTGTCGAACTCGGTAATGGTCATGTAGAGGTTTTCCTGCTTTATGCCAAGCTCCCGGACGAGGAGCGCGAAGGTCTCTTTGGTAAATCGTTTCTTCGCTTCCGCATCCGTTTTGGTGTATACCCGCAGGTCGATATATGCGGCGGGAACCGGTGCTCCCCCCATGTACATTTTGCGGCCGTCGAAAATATCAACCATGAGGTCCGCTTCGGCTTTGCCGGGGATGATGCTTATCAGACGGCCGAGTTCCGTCTTGACCTTTTCCCGCTGGACCGGGGAAAGCGCCGCAGATGTATTTATTGCGATATAGGGCATAATGTTACCTCTATAATATCATACCCGGTTTATCCCGTGGTGTCAAAAGAATATTTAAACCACGGACTCCTGCTTTCCCCTCCTTTGTCCGTGCTCTCCCCCGCGCAAGCGGGTTCTTGTGTGGTCCTATCCGCAGCTTGATACTTTTTCCCGCATCGCTATACTTTCTTTGTGGTGTTTTACTAAAAAAGGGGGTAAACCATGGTTCGCTGTCCGCTGCATCCTGTTTTGGCAAATAAGCACGTTACCCCCCCCCCCCCCCCGTTAAACCGGGGAAAAATGCCGATTTCCGGCACTTTTGGCTGGTATGCCGACTATGCCTTGCCCTGATTTTACCCGCGCTGGCCCCTGCCCAGGAAGCCGTTCCCAACGCTGCGGCGCAGCAGGGGGAGGGGCCCCTTTCTTTCGGCCTGGGCCTTGAGGGCAATGTTTTTTCCGCAGACGCCTTAGCCTTCCGCCTTTCCCTGCAAGGGGAATATCATGTTAACCCCTTCTTTTCCGCCGGGCTCTCCGCCGCTGTTTTCTACGACTTTGCTTCACTGCTTACCGTAGAACCCTTTGCCCGCCTCTATGTCCGGACCTTCGGCAGCCGCAATATGTTGTTTGTTGAAGGCAGCGCCGGAGCGGCCCTGCTGCTCTTTGACGGGGATTGGTACCCCTCCTTTTCAGGGGGATTAAAGGCGGGTATCCGCTTCGCCCTGAAGGACTGGTATATCGAGCCCGCTGTCCGCAGCGGCTACCCCTTTATACTCGGCGTTTCCCTGACGGCCGGTTATGTTCCGCAACGGAAGCAACCTGCGGAGGATAGTAAAAAGGTACGGTCAATCCCCGCAGCAATCCCCCCTGAAGAACCAAAAGAGGAGATAGTAACCCCGATAGAAATCCCTGCGGAAGTCCCTGTTGAGAAGCTCCGGGAAGATATCAAGCTGGATATAGATATCCGGTTTCGGGCGAATATCATAAGGCTAATAGAAAGGATAGACGATGGGGAGCTGGAAAAACTTAAGCAGATTGGCGAAAAGCTGCGGGAGTACCCCGCGAATCGTATCCACGTAGCCGGATACAGCGCAGAGACCGGTTCAATTAACGCGCAGTTGGTCAACTCGCTGGAGCGGGCCCGGTGGGTGGCGGATTATCTTGTCAGGAATGGGTATGCGGAATCCGAGCGGATAGAAACCGTTGGTTTGGGGGCGGCAAACCCCGTCGCCCCCAATAACAGCCCGGCAAACCGCGCAAAGAACGACCGGGTAGAAGTGACTATTTTGAAGGATTGAGCTGGTTGATTAGATTGATTGGAGGTAACATGTACAGCGCAAAACGGAAGAACCGCTTGCTTATCCTTATGCTCCTGGCGGCGGCCATAGCCCTGCCGGGCTGCGGGAACCCGTTTATTAAAGACATTCTCGATAAGGGCGGAGACGAAGGGACGCCAGGGAGAGTGACCAGAACTGCGGGCATCTATGTGGGGAGTAGTACCGTACCCGAACCGGGGATTTCCGGCCTTGTTGCGGGCCTTACGTGGATTAGTTCCAACGAAGTTGATGAACAAAGTTACCGTATCGTGCTGGATGCAAATGAGACCGTTGGCCCTCAGAGCCTTACCACCGGTGTAACTACCGGCATCACCATCATTCTGGAAGGTGTAGGCGCTGAACGGATCATACAGCTTTCGAGTAACGGAAGCCTTTTTACGATACCGGACAGGATTACGCTGGTACTGGATAAGTATATCACCTTACGGGGAGCACCCGGTAATAACAATTCATTGGTAAGGGTAAACACGGGCGGGAACCTTGAAATGCGGGAAGATGCAAAGATTACCGGGAATACCCACAACTCTTCCTTCTCCTACGGTGGTGGGGTGTATGTCGACGGCGGTACGTTTACCATGAACGACAGCGCTTCGGTGTCGGGTAATACTGCCACCACCACCACCTCCTTCGGCGGTGGGGTGTCTGTCGCTGGTGGCACATTTATCATGAACGACAGCGTTTCGGTATCGAATAATACCGCTTTTGCCGATGGCGCTTATAATCGTGGTGGTGGGGTGAACATAATGACTATAAGTACCTTAACCATGAACGGTGGAACCATCTATGGCAGCGGCGGTGGACCGGATGCCAATAAGCTGGAAGGTGCAGCATCAACAAAACAGGGCATATCGCTCTTCAAAGGGAGTGGCTCCAGCGCAATTGCGCAGTACGGCAATGGCGATCTCATTATCCCGGGCGTACAATCGAGTGTCTTATACACCGATGCCACCATTACGGGGCATCCGTGAGCCGCTCGTAGGGGAGTTGCACCGTGAAACCCCCTCGTCTCAAGGCGCTTGAAGCGAGGGGACACGAAAACTGCCGTTGGCGAGAGGTCCCCCTGGGCCAGTCACCCACCGGAGGACACAAAGGCTTTAAAGCGAATACTCCGTTTCGTATCTTTTTTTCCTTCTGCGCCTTTTTCGCCTTTGCGGTTAAAAATCCGTAATCCTTAGGTACTCTCGTGTATTCCCTGCCATTCATGGGCTTGAGCCGAGGGCATAATACCGAACAGGGTTTTATAGGCCCGGTAGAAGTTTGAGTAGTCATTGAACCCTACTTTGTAGGCCGCTTCTTCGGCGGTGCAGCCTTTCCATATTTCCTGCTGGGCCAATGTCAGCCGTTTTATCCGTATATATTGATTTACGGTTGTTCCGGTTTCCCGGCGGAAAATTACGTTCAGATGATTCTTGCTGATATAAAATTCCTCTGAAAGCTGGTCCAATGAAACGGATTTGGATAAATTGTCATTCAAATATCTCAATATGGCCTGGATTCGTTCATTCCTCGGAACCGGGGAGGCTGTATTTTGTGAATGAAGCTGATAAATGTAGGTGAGTAATGTTATAGCCCGGTGTTTAAGGGCCACCTTTTGCAGCGCCCCGTCCATGTTTTTACAGTCCAGCACGGATTGGACCAGAAAGGCGAGTTGGGTTTTTGACAGATCGGGATAATATAAATGGGGGGCGTAAAAAATTTCCAGCAGCAGGGCCCGTTCCGCTTCATCCAGCAATTCGGGCAAAAAGTGGACGGAAACCCGCCGGTGGAGCGCCTTCGATTTAATGGTAACGCCGTGAACGCTATTGGGGGGAATCAACAACAGGCTTTCCGGGGTCAGGGTGTAGGGATGGCCCTCAAGGCGGTACTCCACATCCCCCTCTATAAAATAGTAAATCTCATATTCCGCATGGCAGTGCAGCTTATGGCCCAATTCATCACTTACGCTGGTCCAAGTGTAGAGTAAATCCGAATTTAGAATATCATCTTTGACCATCGCCGCCCCTACAGATCACTATATCATCAAAATCGGGATTTTTGCAATGTTTTGATTGTTTTCTGCAATGGCATTTGAGATAAAGCGGGCGCTAAAATATATTTTATCGGCATACCGTAGGGTATGCAAAGAGAAGGGATTGGAGGAATAAAACATGAAAAGGCTTGCCATGGCTCTGTTAATTATGCTCATCGTCGGCGCACAGGTATTCGCGGGCGGCGGTAATGATAAGGGCGCCGCCGCCGGGCGACCTACAGAAATAACCGTGGAGGTCTTTGACCGGGGCACGGACGGCGGTAAATCGAACCCCATCGACAATAACTGGACTAAATGGATTCAGGAAAAGCTGCTGAAGGATGAGAATATCAAGGTAACCTTTGTCCCCGTACCCCGGAGTGAAGAAATTCCCGGATTGAACAATTTAATGGCTGCGGGAACCGCGCCTGATATCTGCTTTACCTATACGATAGATGTGGTCACCGGCTATGCGGCCCAGGGCGGCCTGTTTGACATGGGCCCCTATACTGATACCCTGCTGAAGGACCTCAATGCCTTCCTCGGCCCCGATCCCGCTCTGCCCGGCAAGGACCTGATTCGCCGTTACGAGGAGCGGGGCACGGGAAAATTATATTCCATTCCCGCACGGCGGGTGGACACCGCATCCACCATCACCTTTATGCGGAAGGACTGGCTGGATAAACTGGGACTGGCCCCGCCTAAAACTACCCAGGAATTCTACAACGCCCTTGCCGCCTTTAAGGATAAGGATCCCGGAAATGTGGGAAAGAACCGGGTTATCCCCTTTGCCATGATGACCTCCGACTCCCCGGCGGCGGGAATTATCACTAATTCGTTTATTGATCCCAATGTCAGCCGGAAGGACCGCTGGGTTAACGGTAATATTTTGCTGCCCGGACTAAAAGAAGGATTCCGGTTCCTCAACAAGATGTACAACGAGGGGCTTATTGACCGGGATTTTCCCCTGTACAACAACAGCGCCGATTGGTACAACCTGATCAAAAGCGGCGTAGTCGGTTCTTTTACCGATCTTTGGCAGCGTCCCATAAGCCAGGATAACCGGGTGGCGGCGCTTTTGAAGGAAAATATTCCCGGCGCAGAGTTTATCGCCATCGATCCCTTCCAGAACGCCAAAGGTGTAACCGCCAAGAGCAGTTATGATGTAACCGGCGTATTTTTTATGATCCCCAAGGCATCCAAAAACCCCGAAGCGGCGATGCGGTATCTTAACTGGCTTGCCAAATTTGAGAACTACAACTTCCTGCAAATCGGCCCGGAAGGCATCGTCCACGACGTGGTGGATGGGCTCCCCAAGGTAAAGCCCGCCACCGGCGGCTGGATACAGAATGTGGCGAACAACATGGACTATACCCTTCCCATTAACGGCCTGGATCTGGGGGATGCGGACAAAAACGCGCGGGTATTTATCTTCTCCTACCCCGATGCGAGTCCTGAGTGGATCGTCAATGCCCACGCATTGGCCATGAAAAATGCCAGCCCGGACCCCTTTGTCCCGGTTACCATTACTTCTGCCCAGCGCTACGCACAGGTTCTGGCGGACAAGACAAAAATTCTGGTAGCCACTTCGATTACCGCAAGCCCCGCCAACTTTGACCGGGTGTATGACGCGGCAATTGCCGATTATCTTGCATCGGGGTATCAGGAAATTGTTAACGAACGCAAGGCGAAATATATTGAGTAATACCGGAGCCGATTCCAAAATTAAGAATTTAACCACGAACCACACAAAGCGAACCTTCGGTTCGAACACGAACTAAATGATCTTTTTGGTGTGGTTCGTGTGGTTTGTGGTTAATTAATTTATAGCTCCCCGTCTTTTTCGATTACCGTTTCCCTGCCGTTAGCGTCTGTTGCAACAATGGTGGGATTTTGCACCAGGCCGTCCAGGTGGATAAGGGCCGGGGCATCGCCGTCATAATTAAGGCCCACGGCAAAGTGGCAGGTGTGGGAGGCCTTCTCGTCCTCCAGCATACTGCCGGTGATCCGGGCCGCCGGGTTCAGGCCGATGCCGAGCTCCCCGATGCCACGGGCGTTCCTCGCATAGATCGCACCTGAGCCTGCGGGAAGTTTGCCTTCCTTCTCAAATTCACGGGCGTTTTTTTCCGCGGTCTCCACGGTGTGCAGTAATGCTGCGGCTTCTTCCCCGCCCTTGATTTCTTTTACGAAGCCTTTGTCCAAAACGCAGCGAATCGGTTCTTTTATTACGATGTCCCGGTCATGGAGACTGATGGAGCCGTCAAAGGCGATGATGCCCTGAGCGGTTCCGTTCTCAGGGCTGATAAAGGTTTCCCCTGCGGGGAGGTTGCCCCCGGCCCCGCCTTTGGAAAAGTCGCCGTCATCGGAATAGGCATTGCGTCCCCGTAAGCCGATGCGGACATCGGTCCCGCCGGGGGAGGTGACCCGCACAGACACCGCCTCATCAAGCACGTTCTTGATGATATAACAGCGCCGTTTCAATTCCTCATAGTCGATGGGTACGGTGCGGATAAAGGACTCCACCGTGGTGGAAGGGGACCAGAAGGCCCGGCAGGTTTTTTCGCCGTACATCTGCAAATGGAAGATGTGATCGTATTTTGCGCCCCCGTATTCGTAGGGGGCGGCAAAGCCTTGCATGTCCTTGCCCAGCTTTTCCGCGCTCATTGAAATGAACACCGCAGGCCGCGCGGAAAAGGCGGCGATCACCGCAGGCTCCGCAAAATCAAGCTGGGTTTTTACGGGCTGGAAGATCAGCGCAGGCTTGCCCCCGGCGTCCAGGGCCGCATCATACAGCGCCTCCGCAATGGCCGCCACGTCCGGCGCGGGGTTCGTCACGATCAGAACCTGTTCGTCAGGCTTCACCCGGAGCGCGGTTTCAATGGCGATTTTTGCCGCAGCCTTCAATTTCGCGCCGGACTCCGTGATATCAGTAAATTTTGATTTCTGCATGATGACAGTATACCCGAAAAGGGAAGTTGTGGTAATATAGCACATGCTGTTGACCATACCCTTTCCTTCCTGGCTCAAGCCGGAAATAATCCCCGGCCTTCCTGTGCGCTGGTACGGGTTGATGTACGCCGTGGCCTTTGGCATCGCGTATCTGCTGTACCGCCGTCAGGTGCGGGAACGGAATTTCCCCATAACCGAAGACGATCTGGTGGGGCTCTTCACCTGGGGAATCGCCGGGCTGATCATCGGGGCGCGGGTCTTTTCCACCCTGGTGTACGAAACCAGCGACATCTACCGCCATCAGCCCTGGCTGATTTTCTGGCCCTTCCGGGACGGCCGTTTTACAGGACTCGCGGGGATGAGCTACCACGGGGGGGTGATTGGCTGTGCAATGGGAACCATCATCTATTCGGCGGTGAAACATTTTGACATCCGGGAAATTCTGGATATGTTCGGTGCAAGCATCCCATTGGGTTACACCTTTGGCCGGCTGGGAAACTTTATCAACGGCGAACTGTACGGCAGGGTCACCACCGGCCCCCTGGGAATGTTGTTCCCCCACGCCCAGCCCCTGCCCGCCGGCGAAGCCTGGGTGCGGGAGGCCGCAGAAAAAACAGGCATCCCCATTCCTGACCCCAGCGCCTGGATCAACCTGCCCCGGCATCCCTCCCAGCTTTATGAAGCCCTCCTTGAGGGGGTTGTCACCTGGTTTATCATCTGGATCTTCAGGAACCGGAAACCCTTCAAAGGCTTTCTTATAGGCATGTATATTTTTCTTTACGGATTCTTCCGCGTTGCGGTCGAATATTTCCGCGAACCCGACGAAGACCTGGGCTACCGCATCGAATTCATCAAAAGCGCCATTCCCCCCAACCCCGCCATCAGCCATCCATTGCTCAGCTTTTCCACCGGCCAGATACTCTCCTTTTCGATGATCCTCATTGCCTGCGTCTGGCTCATCATCGTCTCCCGCCTCCCCAACCGCGAACCGATCCGCGTCTATCCCGTTGCAGCGGAAGGCGGCGCAGCGGATAAGGCCGAACGGCAGGATGAACGGAACAAGC
>BNUT01000021.1 GCA_025997555.1 Spirochaetia bacterium | reverse complement strand
TTCCCAAACACCGGCGGCCTACCAAGCCTTCACGGGCAAGCCGGGAAAAACGGCTGCAAACCAAGCATATACACGGTCAGAAAAAGGCGGGACGAAATATCCGGCCCCTGGAAGAATAGGAGAAACCGATGATTTACCGGAATCTTTGGCTGCATAATATCAACGAAGTGGAGGAGACCGAGGGAAAGCACATTCTCCACCGTTTTCCCCGGATGGTACGGGAGAACCTGGAAAGTGACGGGAAGACTTCCACGGATTATGCGGCGGTGGAAATCCGCTTTGTCATTCAGGGTAAGGTAAGGATAAAACTTTCCACCGTATCTCCCGAAGACATTTCACAGGTGATCATTTTTTATGGGGAGAACCAGTATGTAGCCCATCCGGTTCCCTATCAGGGCATCACCCTTGAACTGGATCTGATCTATTCGAAGGATTTCAGGGAAAAAATCCCCGCCCGAGGATACCGGTTCAGCCCGGACCTGGTGCGAATTCAGCTCTTTGGCCATATTTCCCTGGATGAAGTATCGCCGGACAACCCGGACTTCGGTAATTATACGCTCCCCGATGCCGCCGCCTTTCCGGCAAAAAAATACCTCGCCTACGGAACCTCTATCACCCAAAGCAAACTGGCCCTGCTGCCGGATCTCAATTACCCCAGTATTCTGGGCCGTCTGACCGGTTACGATGTGTATAATTACGGCATGAGTGGCCGTTGCTATCTGGAAGATGCAATAATCGATTTTCTCAGCGCCGAACCCTACGATTTTATTACCCTCTGTCTCTCGGTTAATATGATTGCCAGGGGAGACAGCACTGAAAAATTCAAACAAAGGGCGGATAAACTTTTGGGAGCCCTCAGAAAGAAAAATCCCCGGAGCCCCATGTTATTAATCGGTATTCCGACAAATTGGCGGGATCTTGGGATGACCAAAGAAGGTTCTCTGGGAGACCATACAGCCTGCGAAGCCTACCGGGAGGCACTCCAATCCCTTGAGGGAAAATATCCCCTCTGTTCATACGTTGATGGCAGAAACATAGTTTCTTACACCAACCTGACCACCGACTTTACCCATCCCGGCGACTATGGGATGATCGAAATTGCCTATAATTTATACGAAGCCTTTAAAAAAAGTTTCACGTGAAACTTTTCCTGTCCGGGACCTACCGCCTTAAATCGTTGTCCTCTAATGTTTCACGTGAAACATTTATTCCGCAATGTACACGAGGACGGCTTCGCGGCTGTCCTCATTTTTGGTAAAGAGCTCAAGGTTCCCCTTGCTGATATTCCAGCGGTAAGTGTTTTGCAGATAAGCGAAGTATTCGTGTTCCTTGAGACCTTCCGGTTCGCGGAAGGCGGCCATGAGGGTTGCGATGACATTTTTTATCTCCAGCGATTGACCCTCGCCCGCTTCGTAGGGGCCCCGGTAACGGTTCGGGACGCCCTTGCCCTGTAATTGCCCGGCATCGAAACTCAGGGTAAAAACATCCGCAAAACCTTCTTCCGCCAAGGCAGCACGGTCAAGGGGGATGTTTTGCGGAGCGGTCCGCACTTCAATCAGCTTCCATTCTTTTCCCTGGACATCCGTGAACGACAGCGCTGTTGCCTGCACCACCGCAGGCGCGCCCGCACAGGCGACACAAAGAGTACTGATTGCGGCGCAGAGAGACAAAACGGTCAGGGACAGGGCCATACTTTTTATTTTCATATCATTCTCCTTAATACAAGGATATGAAAATCCGGCCCATTATGCAAAATTTATTCGCCATCGTCAGGAACATCCGCAAGGAGTTCCCCGTTCCGGGCAATATCCGCTGTTGGCGGCAATCGACTTATGTCCGCCGGAGCCGGTACAGGACCTTTTTCCACAACCGGGGCAGCTTCAACTTCATCTTCCTTAACAATCCGGTCCACGCCGATGACAAAATCGGGTTTTTCGATGCTGAGGATACGGACACCCGAAGCACTGCGGCCCATGATCCTGATACCCTTTACTTTAAGTTTGATGGACTTGCCCTGACTGGTGATGCACATGATCTCCTCGTTATCCAGCACGTTGACACAGCCCACCAGTTCCCCGGTTTTTTCGCTCACCGTATAGATTTTCTGACCCCTGGTACCCCGGCCATGGGAACTGAACTCGCTAAAGTCTACCCGCTTGCCGTAGCCGTATTCGGAGAGGAGCAGCATGGTTTCCGCGTCCACCACCCGCAGGAGCCCGGTAAGTTCATCGTCGTCGTCCAGCTTCATGCCGGTAACACCGTGCCCGGCCCGACCCATGGCCCGGATAGCGTCCTCGTGGGTACGCAGGGCCTGGCCTTTCCGGGAGATGAGCACCACCTCATCGCCGCCGCCGGTCAACAGAGCACTGACCAGCTTATCCCCTTCATCAAGTTTGATGGCGATGATGCCCCGTGTCTTGGCTTTGGAGAATTCCCCAACCGCGACCTTTTTGACCACCCCCCGCGCGGTGCCCATGAAGAGATAAGGCCCCTGCCCCTCGGCTTCGGTGAATTCCTTGAGGGCCACAATGGCGGTGATATCCTCGTTTGGAGAAACCGTGAGGAGGCTCTTGATGTGGGAACCTTTGCTGGTCCGGGTGCCTTCGGGGAGCTCGTGGACCTTCATCCAGTAGGCCTTGCCCGCATTGGTGATGAACATGATGTATTCGTGGGTGTTGGCGACAAAAATCTGCTCTACGAAATCTTCTTCCGCAAGCTTTGCGCCGACCACACCTTTGCCGCCCCGGCCCTGGTTCTTATACGCAGAAACAGGCACCCGCTTGACGTAACCCAGGTTGGAAATGAGGATCATCATCTCCTCTTTTTTGATGAGGTCTTCAATGTTGATGTTTTCCACTTCGCCGTTAACGATTTCCGTACGCCGGGCATCACCGTAACGTTTGGATATGTCCTGGGTCTCGTCCTTGATGACCCCCCGGAGCTTTTGTTCATCCGCCAAAAGGGACTTATAATAGGCGATTTGGGTCTTGAGTTCCGCCAGTTCCTGTTCGATCTTTTCGATTTCAAGACTGGTAAGCCGCCCCAGCCGCATTTCCACGATGGCGTCTGCCTGGGCTTCCGAAAGGCTGAACCGCTCCTGCAATTTGTTCTTGGCGGCGGCAACATCCCGCGAGGCCTTGATGACGGCAATTACCTCATCAATGTTGGCCAGGGCGATAACCAGGCCTTCCAATATATGGGCCCGTTCTTCGGCCTTGCGGAGCTCGTAGCGGGTGCGGCGGGTGACCACCTCCACCCGGTGCTCCACAAAGTAGTGGATCAGTTCTTTCAGGTTGAGGGTCCGGGGCCGGCCATTGACCAGGGCCAGGTTGATAATGCCAAAGGTGGACTGGAGCTGGGTGTTGGAAAAGAGCTGATTCAGGACCACCTTCATAATGGCGCCTTTTTTCAGCTCAATGACAATGCGGATGCCGTCCCGGTCCGATTCATCGTTGGAGTTGGCGATACCATCGATCACCTTGTCCCGGACCAGTACACCGATCTTTTCCAGCAACAGGGCCTTGTTTACATTGTAGGGTATCTCGTTAAAAACGATGAGTTCCTTGCCGCCCTTGGTGGTTTCCACGGTGAAGCGGCCCCGGACCAGGATTTTACCCCGGCCGGTCTTGTATGCCTCTTTTATGCCCCGGCGGCCGAAGATAATACCCCCGGTGGGGAAGTCCGGCCCGGTGACGAAATGCATCAGCTCATCGATGGTGATGTCCGGGTTGTCGATATAGGCGGAAATAGCGTTACAGACTTCGACCATGTTGTGGGGGGCCATATTGGTGGCCATACCCACAGCAATACCGCTGGAGCCGTTTACCAGCAGGTTAGGCACTGCGGCAGGAAGCACCGCCGGTTCAGTGAGGGATTCATCGTAGTTGGGGATAAAATCGACGGTTTCCTTACCCAAATCCTGGAGCATCTCATCGCCGACACGGGAAAGCTTAGCCTCGGTGTAGCGCATGGCGGCGGGGGGATCATCATCGATAGAACCGAAGTTACCCTGCCCATGCACCAGGGGATAGCGCAGGGAAAAATCCTGGGCCATGCGGACCATGGCATCGTACAGGGACGCGTCCCCATGGGGATGGTACTTTCCCATGGCATCCCCGACAATACGGGCGCTTTTCTTGGTGGAAGCGCCGGGCCGCAGCCCCAAATCGTCCATGGCATAGAGAAGCCGCCTATGTACCGGCTTAAGGCCGTCCCGCACATCCGGCAGGGCACGGGCCACGATGACCGACATGGCATAGGTGAGGTAGTCTGTCTTAACTTCGTCTTCTATCGCAACGGGGATTATCTTGCCGGTCACAATAGGGGGTGTATCATCCTGGGAAGCCATCTATAATTCCTTTCACTTACTTTATACTTTTTGGATAAAAAAGTCACCTGCCCTGAGGAGGTGGGAGTGGACAAAATTCCGGCTATTGACTTTCATTTCTTTCCAACGTATATTTTGCCCATGCAGATTTAAAGTTTCATTTTATATCTGCATAGGTAAACCATGTTTTATAAACGCCAAATCGAAACGGATATCATCAATTCCCTCAAAAATATCCCGGTTACCGCGGTCACCGGACCCCGGCAATGTGGAAAATCGACTCTGGTTAAGGAACTGGTCAAGAAACTCGTTTCCGGGTTCCCAAAAACCATCTATCTGGACCTGGAACGCCCCTCGGATCTGCAAAAACTGGAAAATGCCGAATGGTTCCTGAGCGCCCAGAAGGATAAGCTCATCTGTATCGACGAAATACAGCGGAAGCCCGAACTTTTCCCCCTTATCCGCAGTCTGGTGGATGAATGGGATCGGCCGGGGTGTTTTCTCATCCTGGGGTCCGCAAGCCGGGATCTGTTGAAACAAAGCTCGGAGTCATTGGCGGGACGCATATCCTATAAACGGCTTACCCCTTTTCTGTGGGAAGAATTGGATGGCAGACACAGTATGGAGTGGTATTTCTCCGCCGGGGGCTTTCCCCGCAGCCTCCTCACCCCAAAGGGGGATGTTTCCTATGAGTGGCGGGAAAATTTCATCTCCACCTTTCTGGAACGGGACCTTCTGCAATGGGCGGGCTTTACCCCGGCGACTATGCGGCGGCTCTGGCAAATGCTGGCCCATGTGAACGGGCAGACGGCGAATTATTCAACCCTCGCCTCCTCCCTTGGCATCTCGTCGGTGACGGTGAAAAACTATATCGATCTATTGGCAAGCACTTATATGGTCGAAGTGATCCCTCCCTATTTTTCCAATTTAGGAAAACGGCTGGTTAAGGCTCCCAAAATATATATCGCCGATTCAGGTCTGAGCGCCGCCTTGCTCGCTCTGCGGTCTTTTGAGGAACTTTCGGGACACCCGGCTTTTGGATCGATTTGGGAACAGATGGTGCTTTCCAATATACGGGGCTGGTATCCGGATGCGGAGATCTTTTTTTACCGGACATCCAACGGTTCCGAGGCTGATTTTGTGGTCAGGCTGGGAAACAGTATTTTTGCACTGGAGTGCAAGGCGTCCTATAGCCCGGCTCTGTCTGAGGGGAACTACCATGCCATAGAGGATATTGCCCCCAGGCACACCTTTGTGGTTATCCCCGCAGATAAGGGCTGGCCCATGAAGAGCAGGATCGATGTGGTTTCTTTAGGGGAACTGAAACACCGGCTCGGATAATGATATTGAAGGGGATATTATGAGCGGCATTGTTTCGCTGACCGTAAACCAGATACTGGTGTTTTTCATCTTTATGCTCTGCGGGTATGTCTTTAAAAAGAAGGGCCTCATCAACGATTCCTTGAGCACAGTGATTTCCCGGCTGGAAGTATCTGTTTTTATGCCCGCCCTGTGCTTTAATACCTTTTCGGTCAATTTTAATCTCGCCGTGCTGAAAGAAAAGAGCGTCTTTTTGCTCGCCGGAACCCTGACATTAGGTATCACCTTTCTGCTGGCCCTTTTCCTTTCTAACGCTTTCACCAAAAAACCCATGACCCGGGGAATCTATATCTACGCCCTGGCGGTCCCCAACTTTGGCTACATGGGCTTCCCGCTGATTCTGGCAGTCTATGGGGAACAGATGCTGCTCAATTTTATGATCGTTGGCATCCCCTACAATATTTTTATCTATACCGTGGGACGCAACATCTTCTCAGGGGATAAACGGTTCAGCCCCCGGAACATGCTGGACCCGACTCTTATAGGGATTATCATCGGGGCGGTGGCTGGACTTACCGGGCTGCGGCTGCCCGTTTTTCTGGGAAACACCCTGACCATAGCCGCCGCCTGCCTGGCCCCCCTGGCAATGATCATGACCGGTTTCATACTGGCCCGTACCCCCTTCAAATTTAATATCTCCAACCCCAAAATCTACCTGACCTCGGCGCTGCGGCTCCTGATCATCCCCCTGACAGCGGGGGCTATCCTGCTGCTCCTCCATGTCCGGCTGGAAGTGGTCCTGACCATGACCGCCTTCCTCTGTATGCCCATGGGCCTTAACAACGTCATCTTCCCCGAAGCCTACGGCGGGGACAGCGGCACCGGGGCCCAGTGCTGCTTTGTGTCCCAGGTTTTGGGAATTTTTACCATTCCGGCGGTTTTTGCATTGATGGGGCTCTGGGGGTAAAATTTAATGTGTATGTTAAATTTGTGTTGATATTGTGAAAAATTTAATACGAATGTTAAATATATCTTGATTTTTTTACTATTTTAATATATACTTTAAATTATTATGGAAGTACAAAGATCGGCATACCTCAAAAGACTCATCGGTTTTAAGGACAAAGACCTGATAAAGGTGGTCGTAGGCATACGGCGATGCGGAAAATCCACCCTGTTAAAGCTGTATGCCGATTATTTACGGTCCACCGGCGTGGAAAACAGCCGGATTCAGTTTATCAACTTTGAGGATTTTAACAATGCGGAGCTCACGGATTATAAGGTCCTGCATGAGCATATTTTGAGCCGCCTTGCCCCCGGCGGGATGAACTACATCTTCCTTGATGAGATCCAGCTGGTTAAGGATTTTGAAAAGGCCGCAAACAGCCTGCGGCTGCGGGAAAACATCGACCTCTACATCACCGGTTCCAACGCCTATTTTTTGTCCGGCGAACTGGCGACCCTCCTTGCCGGCAGGTATGTGACTATTGAAATGACCCCCCTCTCGTTCAGCGAATATTGCGCTGCGGTAACAGCTTCTGCGGCGGTTTCTACAAGGGCTTCTGCCGAAAGCCCAAGCGTCCCCGAAGGAACCCTCAAATTGTACGATCAGTATCTGCGGTACAGTTCCTTTCCCTATACCCTGGAGCTGGATAATGACATCGAAAAAGTCCATCAATACCTGGCCGCCATTATCGACACCATCGTTTTGAAGGACGTGGTACAGCGGAAACAGATCAGCGCCGTGGCCGCCCTGGAACGGCTCATGAAGTTTATTTTCAGCAATATCGGCTTTATCACTTCCACCAAAAAAATTTCGGACACCATGAAATCCTTCGGATTTAACATTGGCGTGCAGACCGTGGAAAATTATCTTTCCGCTCTGGAGGACAGTTTTATCATCCATAAGGTGAGCCGCCTGGATGTGAACGGCCGGGAGTACCTCAAGGCCAATGACAAATACTACGTAGCCGACATCGGGATGCGCTATTATTTGCTGGGCGACAAGATGAAAGACTACGGGGTGATTCTTGAAAACATCGTGTATCTGGAACTGCGGCGCCGGGGCTACAAGGTCCACGTAGGGAGGCTGGGGGACCTGGAAATTGATTTTATCGCCTTTAAGGCGGGAATCCCCGAATACTATCAGGTTGCCCTTTCGGTCCTGGATGATGCGACCCGTGAGCGGGAACTGCGTCCCCTGGAAAAAATCAGGGACAACCACGGAAAGTACATTATCACCATGGACCAGGTATTTGGCGGCAATGATCGGGGAATTATTACGGTGAATGCGCTGCGGTGGCTGGTTTCCTCGGGATATTCACAATAAACTGCTCACCTTCCACATCGTTGATAAACTCAATTCCTCCCAGAATGTTCTATAAAATGGGACCTCAATTGTGTCGACAGTGGCGACACAATCTTTTTATCGGAAGGGGAACCTCACCCTGCGGGTTCGGCGGAATGTTCCGGGAGTTGTTCTGCAAACTGCAGCATCCGGCGCAGGTTCCGCAATTCAAAATTTCTGCCATATTTCTCTGACAATTTAACGGATAATGTCGAAACTATTTGTTTCCCATAATCTGCCCTTTTTTGATGCAATATTTCCTTATTTATTCGGGTTCCTACTTGCCAGAAAAGCAGGGTAACGGCGCTTTTTGCCTGGGAAATGGCTTTCTACTTGCTCTTTTCTATGAGGGTAGAAATGTCGTTGTAAAGAGAATCTATTGGAATCATGGAGGTCTCTTTTTTATTGGTCATATATATTACACACCTTTATGTTTAATTTGCGTATCTGGCACCACTGCGTTGCCAAATATCAATTTTCTTGACAAAATATTCGATTAAATCATCAATGAGTAATGGTGTATGAAAATCATGCATTCTGTTTTGTCTATTCATGTCATTCCCTTTCCTGTCTTTCAATTCAGTTGTATTAGCCAACGACAAATTTTCAAAAATAGAAACATCATAAGAACGATATTTTTCATCCGCAGGTTCTGTTGCTATACCTATCACTTTATTGCAACTTTTGTCAAATTCATCTAATACAGCATAAGCGCAAGAAGTTAAATCCATTAATGTTGTCCTTCGCTTTTTTCTATCGCCATTAAATGAAAGAATAACTACTGCAATATTCTCATCGATTAGAAAAAGAAGTGCGTAACCGGATCCAGCACTAACTGCTTTCACGGTCTTTTGATAAAGCGCATTTCCTATTTCTTTCCTTGAAAGTCTATTTAAACTCGCCATTTCATAAACTGTCTCAAAATAATCTAATTTTGAACCTTCTATTCCGCCATTAAACTCATCTTCTATGTTAAACCCAACACCTTTGTGCATGGTATTTATTATTTCATCTATTATGTAACTATGTTTTATTGCTACTTTATACTCAAGGTTAGTTTGACTATACTTGAGTTTTCTCCAGTATCCGTGTTCAATAATAATTCTTGAATCTTTACTAAAGGATTTATTAATGTCATCTCTACGGAAAATGAATGCCCCTAATAAATCTAATTCTCCACAGTACTCAAATATTTTTTGTTCACACAGAAGTCTTTGTCTAATATCTAGGTAGTCTTTAAAATCCGCAAAGGTATCAAGTTCATTTAATATCTCTTCAAAATCATTAATTTTAAATATATGAATCGGTACATTAAATTTATTTTGATATCCAAATGAAAGATCGATATTATCCGTTATATTTATCCCCCGTTCATCCTCAACCCCTATTATTACCACACCAATAATTTCTGATATTTTGTTCTTTTCTAGATTTATTTCAAACCCTCTGGCTGTTTTTAATTTGAAAGGACTCATATTGGTTAATTGATTAACCGAAGATTTTATTTGCCCGATGGCTTCATCAACTTTTTGTGTAATTCTATGCAATTGCAATTCATCAATTTTATGATCTTGAGATATTATTCTTGTTTTTACTTGAAAGACAATAAGCTTATTACCAAAAATATATATAATATCAGCTAATTCTTTTCCTTTAAGTTTGCGATCCCTATAATTTAGTTCGTCAACAACAAAGTCAGAAAATAATCTTTCTTGAAGAATAGTAGTTGTTAATCGCTCTAGATTTGTTTTAGGCATGATCTATTTTTCTTCCCTCACTCGCCCACCCGTTACTTCTTCCTCCTTATACACAATACACTCTATCTTCATCTATGCATCGTCAAATAACTCATTTCCTTGAGTTTTTAATATCCAGCCGCCATCATCTGTACGAGTACCAATATCTTCCAAAACACTTAATATTGTTTGATTCTCCGGTGTTATTCCATTTTTCAATAATGGTAAAATTGTTAAAACAATATCATTAAAAGCTGCTACTTTATTTTCCCGTTCCATTCTTCTCAGATAACTAATCAAATAATATCTTATGCGCAGTCTGACATCAATATGGGTTTGAAATCTTGTATCTTTCTTTATACTGTATTTTTCAGAAGCCGTATCATAATCAAAGCGATCTAATAAAAGCGGTGTAAGGTCTGAATATTCTTTTTTTAGTAAATCTAGAAAGCCTAGTTCAAGTCCTTTTATAATAAGTTCATCGTTGATTTGTTCTAATGTAGCCCCATCATTTTTGGCAATTATACCTTCAATGGTTTGCATTACTATTTCACCGATATTCATACCAAGATTCGCTTTTAATACTGCCTTTGGGCTGCGGACCTTCCGAAAGTTTATGATTAACTGTCCTGACAATACGGTAAAGGGGTGCTGGCGTTTCTTGAAACTTGTCTGACCGTTCTTTTGGGGGATGGCGCCCATGTATTGCAGGCCGCACTTTTCACAAGTGTCTATAATTAAATGCCAAAATTCCGGGTCTTTATGGGCAAACACAAAGGAAAGCCAGCGGTCAAATTTCAAGACCCGGTACATTTCCTGTATGCTTTGGACGATCAGATTATTGTAATCATCCTTTGTTTTATTATGTTCGCCTCCTTCAATAGCTTCCATTTTGTAATCGTCTTCAGTAACTTCCAAATCAAGCCAAGAGTTCCACATAGATGATAAATCAAGATAGGGAATTTTCGCACCATAAGGCGGATCGGTATAAATATAGTCGACGGTTTCATTTTTTAAAAATGATAAATCGGTTGCTGTACCTTTCAGTATTTTTACATCCTGCAAGGCTTCTTCAACTTGCTTCTGATGTAAACTGCACTTTTGGGCGATCTCCTGTTTTGCCCCAAATATTTTTTTAAAGCGTATATCAAGATATTTAAGCATATCGGCATCATACGGGTCAGGCGCTATTCTATAACGATAATACGAAAATACACTTGCATTACCACTGTGAATAACATCGGAAATTTTACTTTCGCCTCTCGATGTATGATACGTCAAATTTTTCATGGTTATCATGCCGCTAAATATCAGCATAAGGCTGTCTCGTATATTTTTATCTTTTTCTTTAAGAATACAATGTTTTAACAATGATAGTTCCGCCGTTTGTTTAGGGCTAAACAGTTCAAGCGTAGTTTCAACATCAGCGTTTTTTGGTAATTTTATTTCCTTAGGACCGGGATATTTCTTTAAAATCGTTTTAATATCCTCTTTGTTTTTTGGTTCTTCTTTACAGTAGGCTTTTCTTACCCGCTGATACGCCGCCGAAAAATCAGTCCAAGACACCGGCACAAGCAGGGCATTAACAATAAAAACTGCCATAGGGTTTAAATCAATACTAACCGCTTTTCTATTTTCTACCATTGCTTCTATGGCGGTTACCCCCGACCCGCCAAAAGGATCAAGTATTAGATCGCCTTTCTGACTGAAATTCTTAATGTATTCGTTTACCACATTCCATGTCTGACGGGTAAAATATCCGTGTACGCCAAAATGTCGTTTGCAGGCGCGTTTTTTCACCGGCAGTTCATCAAGAAGCGGCCTTGCGGCGTAATCAAAGGCTTCATCTTTTTTAATTTTACTGGGGAGGGTTTCCTCATAAATAAATGTTTTTCCTGCCTGAAAACTATTTGGCGAAAGTATCTTCTGCAAAAGCGGCCAATAGTTTTCAATTTCTTCAACACGAAAATACAAAACGGGCCTTTCGGTTTCTGTCGTTCTAAAGCAGGCAAACTCTAAGCCATTACATAAAGCAAAATAGGTACTTCGTATTTCCGGGTGTGTAGCATAACTATATACTTGTTCAACATTATCATCATTGATTATCTTTTGATTGGGCGCCTTAGCGTCTAATACCCAGGCAAAACCATTTTCTACTTTTAGTACATAATCGGGAACTAAATTGACGGGTCTTTTTTTACTTCCGATTCTTAAAAATGGGCTTTGCAGCGTTTTTTCCCGTAAAATAGTTTCATGGGTAAATCCCAGTTTTTTGAGAATTGGATCAATAATAACCGCCCTAACATCAGCTTCCTTGAAATCCTTATTAGATGCAATTTCATTAAAATCGAGATTGCCAAATAATGTTTCTTTCAATGCCATCGTATTATCTTTAATGTTCCAACACATCTTCATTACCTCACACTGAGGCTAACTCCCGGCGAACCATATCGCCGATAACTTCCATCGTGGTTTTATGTTCGGCGGCAGCTTTTGCCTTAAAATATTGGGCAGAAAGCGCATCAACAGCAAGCATCTGTTCTTTCCGTTGCGCCAAGAGCCCCGGTTTACCGCGTACCGGCATAATATCATTTTCAGTAAAAAAAATATCCGCTGCTTCGGCTTCGGCTTCGGTCATTCTTGCCATAGTATCCTCCTATAAACCTTTCTGCACTTCATCGCATGAAAAACATTGATAGTCCGCTCATCAATCACATTATACACAACTTCCAGTAAGTTTGCATGTGTATCAAATCCTATTGTAAGGTGTTTTTCCTCATAACCATCCATAACTTCATTATACAAGAAGTTCTCAATGACAAATCGTATATCCTCTTTACTTATGCCATGTTTGAACGCCGCTTGATTAAACTCAACAATTAGTTCAGTCATAGCCTACCTTGACTACTATGGAGTTTCTGAAGGAAATCGAAGGTTTCTTTCGGAAACTCCAAGACAAAAACACAAAGTGTTTTTGTCACACATCCAAATTCGCCACCAGCAGCGCGTTCTCCTCGATGAACTCCCGCCGCGGCGCCACCACTTCGCCCATCAGCGTGGTGAAAATCCGTTCCGCCTCCACTGCATCGTCGAGGTGGACCTGGATGATGTTGCGCTTGTTGGGGTCCATGGTGGTGTCCCAGAGCTGGTCGGGGTTCATTTCGCCCAGACCCTTGTAGCGCTGGATGGCGTCGGATTTGACTTCCTTGCCCGCCGCGGCGGCCGCTTCAGAGAGGATGCGGTCCTTTTCTGCGTCGTCGTAGGCGTAGAAGGTTTTCTTTTCGTAGGCGATTTTGTAGAGGGGGGGCATGGCCAGGTAGACGTGGCCGTGCTCGATGAGATCGGTCATGTAGCGGTAGAAAAAAGTGAGGAGCAGGGTGCGGATGTGGGAGCCGTCAACGTCCGCATCGGCCATGATGATGATCTTGTGGTAGCGGATCTTGGCGATGTTGAACTCGCCCCCGCAGCCCGCGCCTATGCTGGCAATAATGGGCTGGAGTTTCTCGTTGGTGATCACCTTTTCGATGCGGGTTTTTTCCACGTTGAGCATCTTGCCGAAAAGTGAAAGTATGGCCTGGAACCGGCGGTTGCGGCCCATCTTGGCGGAACCCCCGGCGGAGTCCCCTTCCACGATGAAAAGTTCGCAGGCGGCGGGGTCCTTGTCGGAACAGTCCGCGAGTTTGCCGGGGAGGCCGGCGCTGTCCATGGCGTTCTTGCGGCGGGTGGCGTCACGGGCCTGTCGGGCCGCGATGCGGGCCTTGGCGGCCAGGATCGACTTTTCAATGATGTTGGCGATCACATCGGGGCGCCGGTCAAAGAAAAGCTCAAGCTGTTCGTTTACCAGGGCTTCCACAATGCCCTTAACTTCGGAATTGCCCAGCTTGCCCTTGGTCTGGCCTTCAAACTGGGGATTCGGAACCTTGACCGACAATACCGCGGTCAACCCCTCCCGGACATCGTCCCCGGAAAGGGTTTCATCTAGCTTCTTGGCCTGTTTGGAATTTTTAAGGTACTCGTTCAGGGTGTGGGTCAGGGCGGACTTGAAGCCCACCAAATGGGTGCCCCCCTCGCGGGTGTTGATGCGGTTCACAAAGGAATACATGATCTCGTTGTAGCCGTCGTTGTACTGGATGGCTATTTCAACCTGGACATCGTCCCGTTCACCCTCGATGAAAATGGGCTCATTGTGAATCACGGTCTTGTTTTCGTTGAGGTACTCCACAAAACTTTTGACCCCCCCTTCGAATTTGAATTCGTGGACCTTGGGGGTGGAAAGCCGCTCGTCCCGTATGGTGATCTTAAGGCCCTTGTTGAGGAAGGCCAGTTCCCGTAGGCGGTTGGAAAGGACATCAAAATTGTAGGTGGTGGTCTCGAAAATTGAGGCGTCCGCCTTGAACCGGATAATAGTGCCCCGGCGGTCCGTGGCTCCCGCCTCATGTGCCGGAGATTCGGGGATGCCGATCTTGTAACGCTGGGTGTGGATCTTGCCGTCCCGGTAAACATTGGCCTCGCACCATTCGGAAAGGGCGTTTACCACGGAGACCCCGACCCCGTGGAGACCCCCGGAGACCTTATAGGAGTTTTTGTCGAATTTGCCGCCCGCGTTAAGCCGGGTCATGACCAGTTCCAGGGCGCTGACACCCTCGCCGCTGTGGATATCCACCGGGATACCCCGGCCGTTATCCTCCACCCGGACCACATCATTGCCCTCAAGGACCACCAGGATATCGTCACAAAAGCCCTGCATGGCCTCATCGATAGAGTTATCGACCACTTCATACACCAGATGGTGAAGACCGTCGATGCCGGTGGTCCCGATATACATACCTGGGCGCTTGCGCACATGCTCAAGACCCTTTAATACCTGAATATTGCCCGCTGTATACTCTGAATTTTTGCTGTCGCTCATACCTCACTATATTCATCTTGCGCAAAAAAGTAAAGATAAGGTATTATTGGAGCCTCATAGCAGACTAAAAGTTGGAATTTTTAAGAATGTGTATAACTTGTGAATAAAAGTGGTAAACCGGTTTTTCGGAAAGCAGAAAAATCCGGACTGAGCGGCTCCATTCGTAAGTTGTGATTTTATTTCACCTAATTCTTTATAACATAAGGAATTAGCCTGTTTTTACTATTCAGGTTTTAAGGTAAAAAATTCCGGCAAAGGGTCTGTTTTTATCATTTTTGGCTTTACAGCAGGTAAAATACCTGTGGATAATATGTTAATATGTTTCAAAAGTGAAGGGATTGGGCATGGCTGAATGGGATTATGAGGTCTTCTGGAAGGAAATGATGAGCCAGATCCGGACGGAACTGGGGGAACAGGAATTTTCCATCTGGTTTATCAATCTGGAATACATCAGGGCCGCGGAAAAAAGCATCACCACGGCGGTTCCCTCCGCTTTTTACCGGGATCAGATCAAATCACGGTACCAAAACCTCATCGAAAACAGGCTCAAGGAGCTTACCGGCAAGGAACTGACTATCGAATTTGAGGTTGTGCCACGGGATAAGGCCGCAGAAAGCCAAAGAACACCGGAAGCCTCACCTAACAATCCAGAAAAAGTTCCTGTTTCCGGGAAAAATGCCCCGCAGGCTGCCACAGTCCCCGCCGGGGCCGTTGAAAAGAAAGCTCGGCACCCCCAGTTGCGGGAGGACTACATCTTTGACAAGTACGTTATCGGTGAAAACAACAGCTTTGCCGCCAACGCCGCCCTGGCCATCGGCAAAAATCCCGGCACCGCCTACAATCCCTTCCTCATATACGGCGGGGTCGGCCTGGGCAAGACCCACCTGATGCAGGCCATCGGCAACTATATCCATACCAATTCGGAAAGCAAAATCATCTATACCACCGCCGAAAATTTTACCAATGAATTCACACAGTCCATCAAAGAAAACAGGATGCCCGCCTTTAAAAACAAGTACCGCTATGTGGATGTGCTCCTGATCGACGATATCCACTTCCTGGAAAGTAAATCCGGAACCCAGGAGGAGCTTTTTTATACCTTCGACGCCCTCTACGATGCTAAAAAGCAGATCGTCTTTACCTGCGACCGGCCCGTTTCGGAACTGAAAAACCTGACCGACCGGCTGCGGTCCCGGTTTGAGCGGGGCCTTAACGTAGATCTCCAGCCCCCGAACTACGAAACCCGCTGCGCCATCCTCAAAAAGAAGATAGAAGCCCGGAATACCAGCATTCCCGATGAGGTAATCGCCCTGGTCAGCAAGAATGTGTCCACCAATATCCGGGACCTGGAGGCGGCGCTGACCAAATTGATGGCCTATACGGAACTGGTAGGCAAGAATATCACCGTGGAGATTGCCCAGCAGCAGCTCAAGGACGTGTTTGCATCCCCCCGGCAGACCAATATGTCTATAGAAACCATCCAGCGGGTCATTGCCGAATCCTACAGCCTAACTATCAACGACCTTAAGGGCCCAAAAAGAAACACAAATATTATCCTGGCCCGGCAGCTGGCCATGTATATTGCCCGTGAAATCACCGAATACTCCACCACCGAGCTGGGCCAGGCCTTTGGGGGCCGGGATCATACCACGGTGATGCATTCCTGCCAGAAAATCGGGGAAAGTATCCGGGTAAACCCAACCATGGATTCAACCATCGAAAGCCTTAAACGGGCAATAAAGGAATACAACGCAAAATCTTGAAAAGGTGTTCATAAAATTGGTATAAATAGTGTATAATAAGAGGACTTGGGGAAATGGGGACAACATTCAGCGGTTTATCCATTGAATGTGAATTGCCTAATTCTTTATCCTGTTTGGAATTAAGGCGGTTTTCCACATATAAGGGTCCCCTACTATTACTATTATTAATATTTATATATATTATAAAAGAAAGGGAGTCTGAAAAATGAAGTTTACCTGTGAACGGAGCGTACTGCTCAAAGAAATATCTATCGCCCAGGAGATCATTGCCTCCAAGAATGCCATTTCCATCCTGTCAAATATCTATATTGAGGCTGAAAATGACACGCTTTCCATCAAAGCCACCGATATGAAGGTGAATTTTGAGACAAGGGTGCCTGTCACCGTGCTGGAACCGGGGGCGACAACCGTATACGGCGACAAATTTCTGGGGATTCTCAATTCCATCCCCGAAGGTGAACTGGAATTTGATCAAAATGACACCAAAATCACCATAAAACCGGCTACAAAAAAAATTCGGTTCCAGCTTAAGAGCATCACTTCCGATAAATTCCCCGAATTTCCTGTTTCCAACGCTGAATTTTTTGAATTCCCCGTTAAAGAATTCAAGGATATGGTATATCAGACGGTTTTTGCGGTCTCCGATGATGAAACCCGGTACTTTATGAACGGTGTTTATGTTGAAAAGGTCGAAGACAAGATCATCATGGTGGCCACTGACGGACGGCGGCTTGCCTATATCAGTAAATCCGCAGGAAGCGAGGTAAAGGATTTTGCCGGGATCATTGTTCCCCCGAAGATCCTCAACATCATCGTAAAACGGGCCGGAGATGAGGGGCTGGTGTCCCTGTCGGTCACCGACAAGACCATCTTTATCAAGTTTGGCTCCTATAATCTTTCTTCAGTGCTGATTGAAGGGCAGTTCCCCAACTACAAGCGGGTCATCCCCGAAAGCCAGAGTTTTTCCCTTTCCGTGAACCGTCTGGAAATGCTGGACGCCCTGCGGCGGGTTTCCCTTCTGGTAGAGCAAAAATCCCACCGGGTTTACCTGGATGTTGCCCCGGGGAGCATGGGGGTTCGTTCCGAGGAAAGCGAAATTGGGACCGCCAATGAGGAAATTCCCTGTAAATATGACGGGGAATCGGTCTCCCTGGCCCTAAATTACCGGTACATCGAAGAGCCTTTCAAGGTCATGAACGATGAAGAGATCAGCATACACTTTACCGAATCAACCAAGGCCATAACCATTATGCCGGTCCCGGAAAAGGACTTTTTCCATATCGTTATGCCCATGCAGCTTGACTAAGGCTTCGGCCTCCCGTGCTTTTTGAATCCCTGCGGACCGCCTCTTTCAGGAACCTTGCGGATGCCGAAGTGTATACCGGTGGAAAGGATGTCTTTCTGGTCGGCGAGAACGGTCAGGGTAAAACCAATTTCCTTGAAGCCCTCTATTTTTCCTCCTACGCTTCATCTTTCCGGGGGGTAAAAGATGGGGAACTGGCCCGGACCGGGGAAAAGGACTACTCTGCGGCGGTTAAAATTAAGAATAACGATGAAAGTTTTGTCTCCCACGATCAGGTGCTGATAAAATACGAGCGGGGTAAAAAAACCGTCCACATTGACGGAAAACGGGTTGAGGATCGGAAGGAGCTCCTTTCAGTCGTCCCCTGCATCGTTTTTTGCCACGAGGACATGGAATTTGTCGCCGGGAGCCCCGAACGGCGGCGCTGGTTTTTCGATCAGAGTTTAAGCCTGTATGATCCGGTGTACCTTGATGACCTCCGCCGTTACCGCCGGGTGCTCAAAACCCGGAACGCCATTTTACGGGATCACCTTAATCCGAATAGCGTCGCCGAACTACTGGACGCCCTGGACCCCCAGATAGCCTCCTACGGCCTCAAGCTGAT
The DNA here is from genome assembly GCA_025997555.1 of Spirochaetia bacterium. Classification (GTDB taxonomy): domain Bacteria; phylum Spirochaetota; class Spirochaetia; order Treponematales; family Breznakiellaceae; genus BNUT01. The sequence goes on along the minus strand of BNUT01000021.1, from coordinate 4,249 downwards.
GGAAAAGCGGGGGGATGCGGCCCGGCTTTTTTCCGCCCTGTTTGGACCCCTCTATGATGATGTTTCCGGCATCGGGGGTATCGGGGTGCGCTATGCGCCGTCATGGAAAAACAACATCCAGGAAGATATTGCGGGTTTTTTGCTGGAACGCCGGGAACTTGATACAGCCGCCGGGGTTTCCCTTTCAGGACCCCATCGGGATCGCTACATCTTTACCCGCAGCGGCGCCGAATTTGCCGGGAAGGCCTCCACCGGGCAGCGCCGCCTTTTGGCCCTGCTCCTGCGGGTTGCCCAGGCCCGGCGTTTTTCGGAAATGACCGGCAAGAACCCGGTGCTCCTCCTGGACGATGTGCTCCTGGAAATGGACGGGGAAAAGCGGCGCAAATTCCTTTCGGTGATGCCCGAATACGATCAGGCTTTTTATACATTTCTCCCTGAGGAACCTTACGAACGGTACCGCAAATCCGATACCCTGGTGTATTATATGAACTCAGGCGGGGTATCTTCATGAAACGGGCAGGGGAACTACTTTCAGCTTTTTTTGACGAAGGGCTTATCAAAAAAGCCCAGGGTTATTCAAACCTCTTTTCCGCCTGGCAAAAAATAACCGCAAAATGCGGCATCCCCGCCGCCGTGGGCCATTCCCGTATCCGGGAACTGGAACGATGCGTGCTCCTTGTCGAAGCGGACCACCCCGGCTGGGTCCAGCTGCTCCAAACCAAACAGCAAAAACTCCTTTCCGATGCTCAACGCCGCTTTCCCGACCTCACCATTACGGGGATATCTTTTATGTTAAGCCGGGAACCCATTCAGGGACAAATGGCTGCAGCGGAGCAGCCATTGGCAGAACCTGCCGCAGCAGAATCCGTAGCGCCCATTCCTGCTGCGGACACGGCTGTAAATGAGACCAACGGCGATCCCCTTGCAAGGATTACAGACGAAGGTTTGCGGGAAACACTCAGGCGGCTGGAACGGGATTTGAAGGGGAAATAATTTTTTTTATCATGAACAACAAAACCTATGAATTTGAGGCGGAAATTAAAAAGGTCCCTGGTATTGACGGCGCGTATATTGAGTTCCCCTATGATATTGTTAAGGAATTTGGAAAGGGGCGGGTGAAGGTAAACGCAAAATTTAACGGTGAATCCTATGACGGCAGCTTGGTAAACATGGGGGTAAAAAACAAGGACGGTTCAATTTGTTATATAATCGGAATACGAAAAGACATACGGAAGAAAATAGGCAAAGAGGCCGGGGATAAAATAAAGGTAATAATAAAAGAAAGAAAACGATCTGTATGAAAAATAATACGCTGCGATCTACTAGCAATTATTTTTAAAAAGTTATATAGTCAAACCAATTAAGGCATATAAGTGTAGCATATCATATCCAAATTTTGAGAGGTAAAATTATGGCAAAATCAGAAACACCAAAGGCGGAAACCGCGAAGTCGGTGTGGAGCAATTTAAACTTTGTTCAGGATGTCTGGGATGAATTAATCAAATACGGGCGGATTTCAAACGCCGCCGGGTTAACCCCTGCCAACAAAAAGCTGATAGAAAAATCTCCCCATGGAGTAATCAAATTCACGGACGGAAAAACCATCATAAAAGTTATCCGTTTAAGTGACGGTGTGTACGAAGTTTGGGGAACCCCGGGGATTCCGGACGGTATCGTAAAGGAGATCGAGGGGTCTCTGTTCAATAAGGTGAAATAATATCAGCCCCTGTACCCTCTGTCCTCGTGTCTGCGGCATAGACCGCACCAGGGGCATCCGGGGCCGCTGCGGGGAGACTGCGGAACTGCGGCTGGCCTCCGCTTCCCTGCACCGGGGGGAGGAGCCGCCCATCACCGGTTCAGGCGGCTCCGGGACGATCTTTGTGACCGGCTGCAACCTGGGCTGCGTTTTCTGCCAAAACTACCAGATTTCCCGGCAAGGAATGGGCCGGGTTGTAACATCCGAAGAATTTACCGCCATCGCCCTGCGGCTGCAGGAAAAAGGGGCGGAAAACATCAACATCGTCACCGGGAGCCATGCGGTTCCTGCCATTGTCCGGGGCATAGACATTGCCCGCTCAGGCGGGCTTCACATCCCGGTACTGTGGAATTCATCGGCCTACGAAAGCCCTGCCATGCTGGAACTCCTTAAAACAAGGGTGGATGTGTACCTCCCGGACCTTAAAACCCTGGACAGCGGTCTTGCCGGTCAATATTTCAATGCCCCGGATTACCCCCGGCACGCCGCCGCCGCAATCCTTAAAATGATCGAATTTCAGGGGGAACTTTGCCGGGGATCACCGGGCAGGCAATCGAATTCATCAAATTCAGTGTTAAAAAAAGGTGTGATTATCCGTCACCTGGTCCTTCCCGGTCATCTTGGGTCCACTCGTGAGGTGATCCGCTGGTTTGCGGAGCATTGCCGGGGAAAGGCCCTGCTGTCCCTGATGACCCAATATACGCCGGTTGGTGATGAAAACGTGCCGCAAAGGTATGTGGAGCAGGGGGAGTATGAGCAGATTTTGGCCTGGCTCGAAGAATTCGATATTGAGGACGGATTTTATCAGGAACTGGTGACCGGGGACGAATGGCTGCCGAATTTTGAAAGGCAGAATCCCTTTTCATCGGAACTTTCCGTGCCCCTCTGGCACTGGAAGGGGGGATTTGTTTAGTATCTTCAAGTAGGTTATACTTTGAGCGATGTATACAAGGGAAATATCAGCCCACCGGGGCGCTCCGATAGAAAAGGGCATACCCATTCAGGGAACCTGGGACAGCGCCTTTACCGAGGTGGACCTGCTGGACATTCAGCGGCCCTACCGCTTTCCCCTGCCCCGGTGGATACGGGACAGCCGGATCAAGGAATGGGAATCCTTTGCCATACAGGATGATCATTTCTATCTTGAGGCGATTCTTGCCAATGTAAAATTCTACCGTATTGCCCAGGTGCTGCTCTATGACAAGGAAACCAAGGAAAAGCTCCGGTTCCAGAAGATGATCCCCTTTAGCGGCTGGCGGCTCCCCCGTACCCTTGCCAATTCTTCCATCGAAAGCCGGTCCTACGGCTTTTTTTTCCGCATCCACGACTGGCTGGACGCAAATACCATAAAGGTCGATCTTGATATCGAGGCAACCCGGCAGCGGCCTTCCTTTACGGCCCATCTTACCTATGATCTCAATAAAACAAAGGCCAATCCCCTGGTGGTGAATTTGGGTTTTTCCGAGCGGCGTTGCCTCTATGCCTATAAGGTGATAGCCCCGGTGCGGGGGGATATGGTCTTTGGGGGCAAGCACTTTTCCCTTAATCCCGCAAAAACCACGGGTTTTTTTGCGGATTTTAAGGGCTTTTATCCCTTCAGGATGCAGTCGGTCTGGTGTACCGGGTTTGGGCTTGACGGGGAAGGCCGCCGTATTGGTTTCAGCATGGCGGAGAATCAGACCCGTGAAACCCATAAAAACAACGAGAACGCCCTCTGGATCGACGGCGAACTTACCCCCCTGCCGCCGGTGCGGATCACCATGCCCGGCGGTACAAAATCGGACTGGATCATTCAGGATGTGGAGGGTATGGTAGATTTGAGGTTTACCCCCCAGGAATTCGTGCGGAGCGGGTTTAACCTGATTCTGAGCGCCGCTGAATTTGAAACTCCCCTGGGCCATTATAACGGCACGCTGGTAAACGCAAAGGGAGAGCAGATACAGGTGCGTAACCTCTGGGGAACCGGGGAGAAGCTGTATCTCCGGGTATAAGCGGTGGCAGGAAAAGAAAAAGCAATATATGGGGCAAACATGGACTGGCAGAACACCCTCTATTCACTTCCCGGTATTATTGTGGGCCTTACGGTTCACGAGTATTGTCATGGCTTGGCTGCATTTAAGCTGGGGGATAACACCGCGAAGGATCAGGGGCGGCTTACCCTTAATCCCCTGCGGCACATCGACCTGATAGGGTTTATTTTTATTCTGGTGGCGGGGTTCGGCTGGGCAAAGCCGGTGCAATTTTCCCCCGGTGCGCTGCGGCATCCCCGGCGGGACAAGGCGCTGATCGCTGCGGCGGGGCCGGTTTCCAATCTGCTTATCGCCCTTGTCTTTATCCTGCTTCTGCGGCTCCTTGCCCTGCTGCTTTTTTCCGTAGATTCATATTTGTGGGAGCATCTTTTTTTCGTTATCTATTGTGCGATCTATATCAACCTTGGCCTTTTTGTGTTTAACATGATTCCCCTTCCGCCCCTGGACGGAAGTCACATCGTTT
>BNUT01000020.1 GCA_025997555.1 Spirochaetia bacterium | reverse complement strand
CAAAAAAATTTCATTTCCCAATATTTTGATAAAACTTTAAAGTATAACGCCGATATTTATACAGTAGAAAACCGGGGATTTTCTCAAAGAAGATTGAAAACCCGGATCGACAGGATTCTTTCGAGAGAGGGGATGGTACCGTAATTATGGAAAAGAAGAAGTTACTTCTTGTTGCAGTCTCTGTGGGCGTGTTTTTGGTGATCGCAATAAGTGCCTCAATATTGATTTTTACACCCAAACATTCAGGAGGAGAAGGCCAAGCTGCAGTCAGGGTAAATTCCGGTACGATTGTTACGGCCCCAAGGCCCATTCCCGCAGGAACCGGCGCCAAGGGTATCGATAGCGGCGCAAGCCTGGAACCGGAACCGGCCCAGCCGAAATCGGCGGATGTGGTAGATATGGTGCGGAACGCCGACGGACTTCCGGGGCTTCAAACCCCGCCCCCTTCTGTAGAACACGATGAGAATACGGGAGGCGTATCTATTGACGTACGGCCCCGGACTGCCGCCGGAGTGCCTGCTTCCACCGGTACGGTGACCAAGGCTGCTCCTGTGAGCCCTCCCGCCGTAGCAACTCCTGCGCCGGTTAAACCCGCAGCGGTCGCCGCCAAACCTCCGGCGGCGAAACCCGCCGCGCCAAAACCCGCAGCATCACCGGCCCGGACAAATAACGATTACTGGGTACAGATTGGGGCCTTCTCCGCCCAGGTCCGGGCGGAAGGGGTCAAGGAAACCCTGGCCGCCAAGGGGATCACCACCATTATTGACGACCGCGACGTGGATGGCAAAACCATGTACCGGGTACGGGTAGGCCCATACACTTCAGAAACCGAGGCAAGCTATTGGCTGGCCCTGGTCAAATCCATCGACGGCTTCTCCGAAAGCCAGATACGGGCATCCGCAAGGAGATAAAAAACACCCGCCCCGAAGCCGGGCCGGGCGGCGACAGGCGCCTCTGCGTTTACCAATTATTCAATCGATCTATCCAAAGATCTTCTGCTTTAACGCGAGGCCCGTGGGGCTTGCCGCAAGCCCGCCCTGAGCGGTCTCCCGCAGGCTTGCGGGAAGGGCTTCGCCGATTTCCCGCATCACCGCGATTACTTCATCAATGGGGATAACGCTTTTGATGCCCGCCAGTGCCATGTCCGCCGCGGCGATGGCAATCATGACGCCCCCGGCATTGCGTTTGATGCAGGGCACTTCCACCAGCCCCGCCACAGGATCGCAGGTCAGGCCCAGCTGATTTTTGATTGCCATGGCACAGGCCTCTGCCGCCATGGCGGGGCTGCCTCCCCGCATTTCCACCAACGCCCCTGCGGCCATTCCTGCGGCGCTTCCGCACTCCGCCTGACAGCCCCCTTCCGCGCCGGCGATGCTTGCCTCGTTGGCGATCACCATGCCCATGGCCCCGGCGGTGAAGAGGGACATCACCGCTTTTTTTTCATCCACGCCGTATACTTCCATCATCGTAAGGATCGCAGCGGGGAGGATGCCGCAGGAACCCGCGGTGGGAGCGGCGACAATTTTCCCCATGGAGGCATTGCACTCGGCAACGGCGATTGCCCGGGCAATGGCGCGGGCGCAGAAATCACCGGAAATAGGATTATCTGCGGCATAGCGCGTCATGCGGTAAGCATTGCCCCCGGAAAGTCCGCTGTTTGATTTGATATGCTCATCGGCCCCGGTTTCTGCGGACTTCCGCATTACCTCAAGGCTGTCCCGCATGGTGTTGTAAATTTTTTCCGCCGGGATTTCCAGAGTCTCCGCCTGATCTTCCAGCACTATTTCTGAAATACTGCGGCCCTGATCCTCCGCAGTTTTTGCAAGCAATCCTATTGAATGATATTCCAGCATGGTTTATCGCTCCTGTTACTGGTTCGCATAGAGATACACTACACTGTCAATGTGAGGCATCTCCCGCAGATGCGCTATGGTGTTCCGATCCATGGCGCCGTCAATCTCCACGGTCATTACCGCCTGGAAACCCTTGTGGGGGCGGTTGAGTTTGAAGTTCCCGATGTTGACCCCGTGTTCCGCCATCAGGGATGTTACCGCGGCAATCATCCCCGGCATATCCTTGTGGGCGATGATGAGGGTATCGGAACTGCCGGTCAATTCAGTTTCCATCTCGTTCACGCTGGTGATAATGATATTACCGCCCCCAACGGATGATCCCTGAACGGCGCATTCCTTCCCCGTTTTGCCGGTTAAGTGTAGCTTTACGGTGTTCGGATGAGCGTGAGGTATCTTTATTTCAGAAAAATGAAATTCAAGTCCCTGCTCTTTTGCCACGGTAAAACTCTGTTTGATGCGGTCATCATCGGTGTTCATACCCATGAGACCGGCCAACAGGGCACGGTCGGTTCCGTGGCCCTTGCCGGTCTGGGCAAATGATCCAGCCAAACCGATTTCCGCTTTGGCAACATCATCCCCCAGAATTTTCCGGCTGACCCTTCCGATTCTGACCGCCCCCGCAGTGTGGGAACTGGAAGGCCCGATCATCACCGGGCCTATGATATCAAAGATGTTCATACAAGCTATGCGCGCGCCTTTTGGGCGGCCTTCTTTTCAAAGTGATCATTGATCCTGTCGATGATGTTGCTAATGGCATTGTCACCGGAGACGTTACACGCCGTGCCGAAGCTGTCCTGTGTAATGTAGAGCGCTATCAAAAGGCTTGCAATGGAGCTATCCGAGGCTATACCCACCAGCGGCAGGAACGGCAGGGCCGTCATTATTGATCCGCCGGGAGCGCCGGGAGATGCTACCATTGCAATACCAAGGGTCATGATGAAGGGGACGATAAGACCCAGGTTGATGGGCATATCGGGGTGCATCAGCAGAACGGCGGTAACACAGCTGGTAATCGTTATCATCGAACCGGGCATGTGGATATTTGCACAGAGGGGAATAACAAAGTTCCTGATCTGGGCCGACACGCCGTCTACTTCGGCGCATTTCAGATTCACCGGGATCGTCGCGGCGGAAGACTGGGTTCCGATAGCGGAAAGATATCCGGGGATCTGATTCTTCATCAACCTGAAAGGATTTTTTTTGGTGATGGTGCCGGAAATAAAAAACATCACCAGAAGACAGATAAAATGCATAATGATGACGGTAAGGAACACCTTCCACAAAATACCCAGAATGGCAAAGGTTTGGCCGGAAACCGTCATGTTTACAAAAGTCCCGCAGATGTAGAGGGGCAGGAGCGGAATAATCGCCACATTAAGCACCTTGTTTATTACGGCCGAAAATTCCGCTATCGGCGCATAGAGGGCATCGTGCAATTCCTTGCCGCGCATGGAGCTTATGCAGAGCCCCAAAATAAACGCCAAAATGACCGCGCTCAGCACATCGAGAATAGGCGGCATGGCCAGATTAAAATAGCTCGAAAGCATACCCGCCTCGGCGTCCCCGATTTTGGTGAGCGCCTCGGGGGTTAAAAAGCTGGGGAACAGGCTGCTGGCCACGCCGAAAGCCAGGGTGCCAAAAATCAGGGTCGAACTGTAAGCAATGCCGGCCGTAATCAGAAGAAGCCTTCCGGCGCCCCTGGAGAGGTCGGCAATTCCCATGGTGACGAAAGCCAGAATCATCAGCGGGATGACGAATTTCAGGAACGAGCTGAACAGGGTTGACGCCGTGATGATGACCCGGTTAAACCAAACCGGCATCACAAGCCCGAATACGATACCCAGAGCTATACCAATGAGCAATTTGGGGATAAGTCCGAGTTTAAATTTTTTTGCCATATTTTGCCTCCCTTTGTCACGCATAAGTGCCAGGCACCACCTGCGTTTACATCCTAAACATATTTTTTCCGACAGTCAACGCCGGCCATCTTTAAGCCGCCCAACGGACGGCATAAAAACCCTTACGGTATCACCGTGTCCAGTATCGGTACACACAGGGGGGCAGATGCGGTCTTTCATGTTGGGGTTATGATAACATTGTTTGGATAGCCATGACATCTCTGCCTGGTGTATACTAAGTTCGGGGGGGGACAATGGTACGGTATCTTGTCCTATTTCAGCTTTTTGTCACCTTCTCGTCAGGGGCCATCCTTTCTGTGGCCATCATCAACAGCAAGCTCCCCCGATCACGCAGTTTTATTTTCCTTTCCATCGGGACATTCCTGTATTCCCTGGCCTATCTGATGGAGATCACCTCTTATAATCCGGGAATGGCTGTGATGGGCAGCCGTCTGCAGTTTACTGTCCTGCCCATGATGGCGGTATATTTTGCATTTTTTGCCAGGGAATATTATGACCGGCCCCTGCGAAACCGGATGATCAAGTTTTTACTATTAATTTATCCCTTTGTTAACGGGGTAATGCTCCTGTCCGGGGATGTACTTTTCCCCTATTTTTCCTGGTTTGCCAATGTGCTCTACCAGCGTCGTCCTTTCCCCCACCTGGTATACGATGCCCACATCCTGTTCCTGGTGAACACAGGCTATGCCATCCTGTGCATAATCTATGGGCTAATCTATATCTTCCGCTATCTTGTTGGAAGTGATCGGAGCCTGCGGAAAGCCTCACTCCTTTTCCTGCTGTCCGGCCTGGCGCCGACCCTTACCTTTACCCGCTTTTACTGGAATCCCGCAGGTTATGCTGCCAATTACAGCCTCAATTCCATCGCCCTGGTAATAGTGGAACTGGTATTCGGCTACTACACCCTGCGTTTCCGCATGGCGGACTGGATACCCTTTGCCCGGGAAGGCGTACTGGAAACCATCAACGACGCCTTTATCCTGCTGGATTCGGAGGGCCGCTTCCTGGACGCCAATACCACGGCCCGGCGCTATTTTCCTGCAATAGCCCGGTTCCCGGCGGGGACACCCATTTCCCGGATTGAGGACTTTCCCAGGGAAATCCTTGCTCAGGATGTGATGACCCATGAATTTTCCATTCAGCTTGCGGGCGAAACCCAGACCCTCTACCTGCGGGCTTCCAAATCCCCGATCCGTTACCGGGACCGGGTGGTCTGCTTCTGTATCATGGTTTATGATCTGACCGTTTCCACTACCCTAACCCGTGCCAAGATTGCCGCCGAGAATGCCAGCCGTGCCAAGAGCGAGTTTCTTGCCAACATGAGCCACGAGATCCGCACCCCCATGAATGCGGTCATAGGAATGACCGCCATAGGCAAGGCCGCAGCCGAAATTGAACGGAAAAATTATTGTTTCGGCAAGATTGAAGACGCCTCGGCACACCTTTTGGGGGTCATCAGTGACATTCTGGACATGTCCAAGATTGAGGCGGGCAAGCTGGAACTTTCGTCGGTGAGTTTTGATTTTGAGAAAATGCTCCAGCGGGCGGTGAATGTCATCAATTTCCGGATTGATGAAAAGCGGCAAAAATTCACCGCCCATATCGACCGGCACATCCCCCGTATGCTGATAGGAGACGATCAGCGGCTGGCCCAGGTGATCACCAACCTTTTAAGCAATGCGGTAAAGTTTACCCCCGAAGAAGGCTCCATCCATCTTGATACCCATTTTGTGAAAGAGGATGAAGGCGATCCTCCGGGATCGCCCGGCCTCTGCACCCTGCAAATTGAAGTAACCGATACAGGAATCGGGATCAGCGATGAACAGAAGCCCCGGCTGTTCAATTCCTTCGAGCAGGCTGAAAGCAGTACCTCCCGGAAGTTCGGCGGCACCGGCCTGGGGCTGACCATTTCCAGGCGCATTGTAGAGATGATGGGTGGGGAGATCCGGGTTGAATCTTCACCGGGCAAGGGCTCTACCTTTGCCTTTACCATCCGGGCACAACGAAGCGCGGAAAAAGTTCGGGATTTTTTAAACTCCGGGGTAAATTGGAAGAATATCCGTATCCTGGCGGTGGATGACGAAGAGGCGGCCCGTGAATACTTCGCCGAGCTCGTCCAGCGTTTCGGTATTGCCTGTGACATTGCCGCTGGCGGCGAGGAAGCGCTTGAATTTATTGAACAGGGCAATGTCTACGACATTTATTTCATCGACTGGAAGATGCCCGGCATGAACGGTATGGAACTTGCCCGGAAAATTAAGGAAACTACTTCTTCTCAGGAAGGCGGCGGCAAATCCATTGTCACCATGATTTCCGCAGCGGAATGGACCACCATCGAGACGGAGGCCAGGGCCGCAGGGGTTGATAAATTTCTTTCCAAGCCCCTTTTTGCCTCCGTCATTGCGGACCTTATCAACGAATGTATCGGCCCGGAAAGCAGCATCCTTGCGGGCAACGCCCGCAAGGTGGAAGAAGATACCGGGACGGATATGGAGGGTTCCTTTGCGGGCCGCCGCATTCTCCTGGCGGAGGATATGGAGATCAACCGGGAGATCGTTATGGCCCTGCTCGAACCGACCGGGCTGTCCATCGACTGCGCGGAAAACGGCATCAAGGCGGTGGAAATGTTCAGTGAAAACCCGGATCGCTACGATATGATCTTTATGGACGTGCAGATGCCAGGGATGGACGGCCTTGAGGCAACCCAGAGGATCAGGGCTATCGAAACAGGGCTGATGCCCCATTTCGATAGCGAGCAATTATTGGAATCCGTGAAACGGATTCCAATAATTGCAATGACCGCAAATGTTTTCCGGGAAGACATCGAGAAATGCCTTGAAGCGGGCATGAACGATCATGTGGGCAAGCCCCTGGACTTGAACGAAGTGTTGGCCCGGCTGCACAAGTATCTGCGTTGACGCATCCATGTAATTACATTATTATTACGTCAAGGGGCATACCATGTTGGTGTCGGTCATACCTATTGGAAATTCAAAGGGAATCAGGCTTCCAAAAAACATTATCAGCGAACTCAATATTGATGATAAAGTTGAAATGGAAGTACGCAACAAGGAAATTATCATAAAGCGGGTTGCAAAAAAGCCCCGCGAAGGATGGGCAGAAGCCTGTGCCGCAATGCACGAGCGGGGTGAAGACGAACTCTTGATTTCAGATACCCTTGAAAGCACATCTTTTGAGTGGGACTGGTGATGGAGCAATACGATATTTGTCTGGTAAATCTTGATCCAACCATCGGGCACGAAATGCAGAAAACCCGTCCCTGCGTGATTATCTCACCGGATGATATGAATCAACATATCGAAACCGTAATTATCGCACCCATGACAACTAAAGCCCACGGGTACCCTATGCGGGTAAAACTTACCTTCCAGAAAAAATCAGGCTGGATTGTATTGGATCAATTACGGACAATCGATAAAATCAGAATTGTTAAAAAGCTTGGTAGATTAAACGCCGCAAAAATAGCGGAAGTAAAACAAATCCTGTTGGAAATGCTGGTTAACTGAGCCGTGAACCTCATCCTTTTTGAAGAGCACGAACTGGGCAAGGCCCTGCCCCGCCGGGATGAACGGACAACCCACCTCATAAAAGTACTGCACAAAAAAGTTGGAGACCGTTTTGACGCAGGGGTCCTGGGAGGAAACCGGGGAACCGGGATCATCGAAAAAATCAACCTTGACGGCTCGATTCTTTATTCATTAAACCTTGATGAAGCGCCGCCCCCCCGGCTGCCCCTGCGCCTTGCGGTGGGCTTTCCCCGGCCCATACAATTGCGGCGGCTACTCCGGGATCTTTCAAACCTGGGGCTGGAAGCGATTGACCTGATCGGGACCGAACTGGGGGACAAAAGCTACCGGGACACCAAACTGTTAAGCGATGGCGGCGCACAGGCCGCCCTGATCGAAGGGGCGGTGCAGTCACGGGATACCCTTATTCCGGCGCTATCGGTGTATGCCAGTCTGGAAGAATGGCTTGCGGAAAAACCCTGGGACAAAGCCAAACCGGGAACTGCCGCCAGGCTGGGTCTGGGACCGCTCCTCATCGCAGCGGACAATGTGCGGCCCGGCGGCTCCATGGCGCGGCTCAGTCTGATGCGCCGTTCCGCAGTGCTGGCCATCGGTTCGGAACGGGGCTGGTCAGATGAGGAACGGGACCGGTTAGAAGAGGCGGGGTTCCTGCGGCTTTCCCTGGGGGAGCGGGCTCTGCGCACCGAAACCGCCTGCGTTGCCGCCGCAGTTCTGGCTCTGGAAAAAATCGGTGAACTTGGTTAAAATTGGCGCATCATGAATCAGGATCAGGTTAAGGAAAAACTGCTCGCCATCGAAGACGCTCCCATGGAGTTCACCCTTATCTTTTCGGGGAAGCAGAGCAAAAAGGTCAACGGCCTTTACAAGCCGGACACACGGGAAATCATCCTCCACAACCGGAACTTTACCGATGATAACCTCCTCCTCTACACCGCCATCCACGAATACGCCCACCACCTCCACGCCTGCTCCCAGGGGGGCAAACTTCCCTCCCGCGCCCACACTTCGGAATTCTGGGCCATCTTCCACGGGCTCCTGGAAAAAGCGGAGGCGAAAAAAATCTACAAGGATGTGTTCACCGGTTCTGCGGAACTGACGGAACTCACCGAACTGATACGGCAAAAATTTCTTTTGGGAAATGGAAATCTCGTCAAGGAAATGGGGATGCACCTCTTCCGCGCCCACGAACTCTGCTACGCCATAGGCGCCCGCTTTGAGGACTACGTGGACCGGGTCCTCCGCATTCCCCGCTCTGCCGCCACCATGTCCATAAAGATGCACCAGTACGACCTCGACCCCCAGGTAGGGGCCGACAATATGCGTTTCCTCGCGGGCATCAAAAATGACGACACCCGCATGGCCGCAGAAAACGCCCTTATCAAAGAAGGTAAAAGCCCCGATCTGGTAAAGGCCGCCGTCCGCAGTATCCCTACGGAAGAATATCCCCAGCAGCGGCTGGAAAAAGAAAAACAGCGGCTGGAACGGACCATCGCCTCCCTCAGTAAACGGCTGGAAGAAGTGACCAAAGAACTGGACGGATTGGACTAATGCTAAAATTTTCCGCTAAACAAATTCAGCGTCTGGTATTTCTGTATTACCCTCGTTGACAAAAGCAATTTTTGTATATACAATAATTATATGATCTTTGAATGGGATGAGGCGAAACGGCTCTCCAACCTTGAAAAGCACGGCCTTGATTTTATGGACGCACACGAGGTTTTCGAGGACGATGCGCGCTATTCAAAAGAAGACAAGCGCTTTTCCTATGGTGAAAAGCGCTTTATTACCGTTGGCGAAATGAAATCGCAGCTTGTGCTTGCTTTGTGCCATACGGACCGAAACGGCAGGGTACGAATCATTTCGCTTAGACCTGCGAGCAGACAAGAACGGAGGTTTTACCATGGCAATAGTTAGACATACTACAGAAGAACTTAAAAAAATGCCCTCTCTTACCGACTGGGACAAGGTGAAGAAGAACATAGAAGATAACAATATCGACTTCAGCGATTTGCCTGAACTTGATGAGAAGTGGTTTGCCGGTGCAAGCCGTCCGGGCCGCCCCAAAAAGGCCCCCAACGAGACAAAAGAGAGTATCTCTATCAGACTTTCACCAAAAAACCTTGAATTTTTACGCAAGTCAAAAGGGTGGCAAACCCGCATAGACGATTTGATTACCGATTGGCGGATTTCAAGCGGCAATTAAACCCTCTCTCAACAAACGGCTGGAAGAAGTAACCAAAGATATGTAGTATTTATTCAAAAAAAGAAATATCTTTCTTACATGGAACCAACACGCAGCCGGGTCCGGCTTCGCAGTCCTGGCCAACTTCGTTGTCCCTGGTGTGAGGGGGATGAAATCTACACCGCATACCACGACAAGGAATGGGGCAAGCCCTTAAAAAATAACCAAAAACTTTTTGAGCTCCTGACCCTGGAAGGCGCCCAGGCGGGGCTTTCCTGGATCACAATTTTGAAACGCCGGGAGGGCTACCGGGAAGCCTTTGACGGCTTTGACGCTGAAAAAATCGCCCGGTATACCGAAAAAGACGTAAAGCGCCTCATGGCCAACGCCCGGATTATCCGCAACCGGCGAAAAATCACGTCAACCATCGAAAACGCCCGCCTCTATCTTGAAATTATGGAAGCCGGACAATCCTTTTCAAAATGGCTCTGGAACTTTGTAGACGGGACGCCCATCGTGAACCATTGGCGGACCATGAAGGAAGTCCCGGTCACCACGGAACTTGCGGAGCGCATTTCAAAGGAACTGAAACAGAAGGGCTTTTCCTTTGTGGGTCCCACGATCATCTATTCTTATATGCAGTCTGCGGGGCTGGTAAACGATCATTTGATAAGCTGCTTTAGGCACCCGGATAATATGGGCGGGTGAGCAGTAAGACTAACGGAAAGGAAGAATACGAGTGCGGGTTCTTGTTTTGTCAAAAAGAGAACCTTCGCCTTTTGGGCTCGGTTGATGAGCAATAGTAACAAGCGCACCGTTTTCAATTTCACTCTCATATTGCCGCAATAGGTGAATGATCGGAATAGCTGTCATTTTAGGGTTAATGTCGGCTACACGAACTTGAATGACACTCGGTTTTTTTACTCCGGTCTCTGCAAGCATTGTACCAAAGTCAAGATCATGGGTAAAAATCGTATAGCAATTGGCTGCAGCATAATCCATTATTTCTGTATCCGGCGCATCCGTAAGCCCGATTTCAGACCAATGGATTGCATCAAAGCCATTCTGCGAAAAAAAATCAGCCCACCGGGGGGAGAGGTTCATATCAATGAGGATTTTCATGTTGCAACTAGCTGGACTTCTCTTTCCTGAACTCGCCATGCGGCGTACTGCAATGCTTGATGTATATCTTCTCGTTCCAGGTAAGGGTATGCGTCAAGAATTTCCTCAAATGAATGGCCCTCGGCAATTTGCCCGACAATCATTCCTATCGTTACCCGCATTCCACGTATACACGCTTTACCGCCCATCACCTGCGGATTCCAGGTTATTCTGTCCAATTGTTCCATACGCCTAGTATAACGTAATAAAGAGCGTTTTGCCAAGAGAAACCTTTCATCAAGGATAAACTGAAAATCGTAAATATTTTCAAGCATATGGGATATGCTGAAAAAGTAATGACAAAACAGGGTTTTTATGGTATACCGTTTACATGAACAATAAGGAAATTCTTTATAGAGAAGGAGAAATAATACGGCAAACGAAGACTTGTACGAAGACATAGTAAATCAATTTTCAATATATGGGGAATTCGAGGCGGCTTCCCCGCTCGGCAACGGACATATTAACGATACTTTTCTGTCCCAATGGAATCAGGCGGGAACCAGGGTCCGGTATACCCACCAGCGGATCAATGATCATGTGTTTATTCATCCCGATGAGGTGATGGAAAATATCCAACGGGTAACCGCTCACATTGCCGGAAAGTTAAGGGAAGGCGGCGTTACCGATTGGAGCCGCCGGACTTTGACGGTGATCCCCGCCAGGGACGGCAAGCCCTGGGTACGGGATGCGGACGGCGGCTGGTGGCGAACCTATTGTTTCATTGAAAAAACTCATCCCGGGGAAGTTGCCGGTTCCCCGGAAGAAGCGGCCCTTTTGGGGAAAAGTATCGGCCATTTTCAGAAACAGCTTGCGGATCTTGGCGGGGGGCGGCTGCACGAAACCATTCCGGATTTTCATAATATGGAAGCCCGGTACCGCCGGTTCTATAAAGCCCTGGAGGCTGATACGCTTAACCGGGCCGCTGATGTTTCCAAAGAAATTGATTTTATGAAGGAGAATGAAGAACGGGGGGCCATCCTGGTCCGCTCTATCCGGGAGGGGCGTATCCCCGAACGGATCTGCCATAACGACACCAAGATGAACAATATCCTCCTGGATGACGCAACGGGGGAGGCCCTCTGCCTTATTGATCTGGATACGGTCATGCCAGGTACGAGCCTTTTCGATCTGGGCGATCTTATCCGTACCGCCGCCTCCCGCGCCCAGGAAGATGAAAGGGATCTTTCCAAAGTTACCTTCAATGATGATTTTTTTAAGGCCCTTCTTGGGGGATACCTTTCGGAGGCTTCGGAATTTCTTATTCCGGAGGAACGGGAACTTCTGGCCGAAGCGGGCCGGAACATCACCCAGATTATGGCCCTCCGTTTCCTCACCGATTATCTTGAGGGGGATCATTATTATCATATAACGCGGCCAAGTCACAACCTTGATCGCTGCCGGAATCAGATAGCCCTGATCCGGTCCATGGATTCCAAAGTTGAAAATACCAAGTGAAATGCCAGCCATTATGGGCACACCCTTTACGGGGTGTCAAGAAAAAACCTTTTTAGATTCCGCCCCAGGAAGGTCTATAATTCCCTCAGATCATGGGGAAACTCTGTCAACCGTTCCGCCCCGGTGTCCTTCATAAAAAGAATATCTTCAATTCTGATGCCGAATTTACCCGGCAGGTAGATCCCCGGCTCATCGGAAAAGCTCATCCCCGCCGCGATGGGCAGGGTATTGCCCTTCACCAGGTAGGGGTCCTCGTGGATGTCCAGGCCGATGCCGTGACCCAGCCGGTGGGTGAAAAACTCCCCATACCCCGCCTGCTGAATAACGGTCCGGGCAGCAGCGTCCACCGCCTCACAGGGGAGTGCGGGCCGGGGGGCCCTAAAAGCCGCCTCGTTGGCCCGGAGCACAATTTCATGGATCTCTTTGAACTCATCGCTTGCCGGGCCGATGACCGGGGTCCGGGTCATGTCTGCCTGGTAGCCACAATAGACCCCTCCAAAGTCGATCACCACGGGGTCACCTTTGGCGATAATTTTATCGGAGGCCCCATGGTGGGGGCTTGCGCCGTTCGCCCCGGATGCCACGATGGGGCCCCAATCGGCTCTGCCCAAGCCGACCCGGGTGCAGAATTCGGTGAGCTGTGTTGCCGCTTCCCTTTCGGTCCGCCCCTCAAGGCCCCATTTGAAGAAGTCGCCCAGGGCCTGACCTGCCAAAACCTGTGCCTTTTTGAGGAGCGAATATTCCTCATCATCCTTGAGCATCCGCAGGGGGGAGAGAATAGTTGAAGCCCCCAGCCAGCGGCTTTTGGGGAGCCGTTCCTGTAGGGCAAGGAGGTTCCCGCTCCACATAAGGTTATCAACGGCGATAGGGCCGTCGGCCTTGCGGCCGATTTTATCTTTTATAAATGAAGCCAAAATCGCAAATGGATCATTCCCATCAATGTGGGCCCTACATTCCGCCATATCCGCCAGTTCAGCATTGATTCCGGCCTTCTCAAAATTCGGGTAGAGCAGAAAAGCCTCCTCTGCGGTGAGCAGAAAACAGGTGAGCCGGTCGGACTGATGGCCGCTAAAGCCGGTGAGGTAGCGGAGGTCCGTCGTAGGCGCCAGCAGGAGGGCGTCGATTCCCGCCTCATTCATGCGGGTCCGTGCCCGTTCCCAGCGCCGTTCAAAAATATCTTTTCTATTCATAAGTATTGCTATGCCGGATATGTTATTATAGTCAAGAGGGGAACCTTCGCCCAACTTCCCTGCGGGAAGCCGGGCTTGATTGAGGAACAAGAGGGGAAAATTATGATAATAGAAGGAAGCAGTGGTTTAAAAGCCGGTGAGCTTAAAGCAGCCGCCAAACTCCGGTATGGGATGGTTGGCGGCGGACCGGGGGCCTTTATCGGGGACGTGCACCGGAAGGCCATTGCGCTGGATGGTCTTGCGGAGATCGTGGCGGGCTGTTTTTCCCGTTCCCCGGAAAATACCCTGGCCACCGGCCGCGCCCTGGGGCTCGCCCCGGACCGGCTCTATAAAACCCTTGAGGAAATGGCCGGGGCGGAGGCCAAAAGGACCGACAAAATTGATTTTGCGGTGATTGTGACGCCTAATTACGATCATTACGCAGCGGCAAAGGCCTTTTTAAGTCGGGGAATTCCCGTGGTCTGTGAGAAACCCCTCTGTTTTGAGGAGGCGGAGGCCCGTGAATTGGTGGAACTGGCCCGGAAAAACAAGCTTCTCTTCGGTGTAACCTATTGTTATACAGGGAATCCCACGATTAAGCAGGCCCGTGAACTGGTAAAGCGGGGAGAAATAGGTGAAATCACCTTCATCAACGCCGAATATCCCCAGGAATGGCTTTTGGCCCCCGCAGAAAAACAGGGAAGCAAACAGGCGGAATGGCGGACGGACCCGAAAACGGCGGGCAAATCCAACAGCGTAGGGGATCTTGGTTCCCATATTGAAAATATGATTAGTTACGTCACAGGGCTCAAGATAAAATCCATCTGTGCCCGGCTGGATCGCATCGGTCCGGGGCGTGTGCTGGACGACAATGCCACCATCATGCTTGAGTACGAGGGGGGCGCGAAAGGGGTCTACTGGACCAGCCAGGTTGCGGCGGGTTATGACAACGGCCTCCGTGTCAGGATTTTTGGGACCATGGGGGCCATTCAATGGAACGAGGAGACCTGCAATTACCTGGAGCTTTTCCGTTTCGGCCAGCCCAACGTGGTACTTTCCCGTGGCAAGGATCCCTTTTACCCCCATGCCCAAAGCTTTTCCCGCCTCCCCTCCGGTCATCCCGAAGGATATTTTGAGTCCATGGCCAATGTTTACAAGACCTACACCGGCGCACTGGTCAAACAGCGGAACGGCGAAGAACTCACCGAAACGGACCTGGACTTCCCCAATGGGGAAGACGGGATTAACGGGGTGCGGTTCATCGGAAAATGCGTAGAAAGCTCCGACAAAGGGGCTATTTGGGTTGATTTCTAACTCTAATGACCAATTTACGCGAAGCCGCCATTTATGACATCGACCACATCACGGACCTGGAAAGGCTCTGTTTCAACGAATACACACGGGAATCCGCAGAAACCTACCGGGAAAGGATAGAGTGTTTTCCTCAGGGCTCCATGATTCTTGAGGCCGATGACGAATTCGCCGGTGCGGCCTCATCGGAAATTTGGCCCTACCGTGCGGAAATTTCCGCAGATGACTTTGCCCTGGGCCACTCCATCAAGGATGCCCTGGCCCTTGATGGGGAAGAACTGTATATCTCTTCAATCGCCGTACTTCCCCAATTCAGGGGCAGGGGCTACGGGGAGCTTCTGTTCAGGGGTTTAATCGGCCATGTTAAGGGAAAATTTCCCCAAGTGACGAAGGGCATTTTGCTGATCAACGAGGACTGGAAGGGTGCCCGGCAAATTTATTTACGAAACGGCTTTTCTGACCGGAAAATATTGAAGGGCTTTTTTACCGAAAGCGGCGGCGCACAAAGGGACGGCGTGATCATGCGGAATGAGAGGGTCTGACCGTATTCTTAACAATTATAGACACATCCCCCTTTCAGGGGTGAATTTTTCGAATTTCCAGTTGTTTTCGCCGGTTAAAAAACTTTTGAAAGAACCAAGGTCAGCATCGGTATCAATTGCCCATGTGCATTTTGTTTAATGCTCCGCAGCAAATGTATTTGAAATTCTATCCTGCAAATATCCAAACATTTCATCATCCCGGCCTGTCTGATTCATGTCGATTCCGGTTGATATTAAGGGCTTAAATTTTTTAATTTCACTATAAATATCTTTATCTTCCAGCGATTCGGTTATAAAATTCCAGTATTTGATGATTCTTTGAACTTCACTGTTTGAAGCAGGTAGATTATTATTAAAACAATACTGTAACTTCTGTATAAAAACATCAAACCCTAAAATCATAATTTAATCTCCAATATTTACTGGACTTGTTCGAGAACCCGGTTGGTTCTCGAACAAGTCTCGCAAAATGCATCAGACTTTAGTCTGCGCATTTTGCATTTTTCAGTGGAAGTTGTTCAATAACTGAAGTTATTGAACAACTCTACTATCATACCTAACTACGAAGTGCCGTGCCATCTTATGGCACGGCAGGTTCTTTTCTTATTCGCCGGTGACGATTGTAGTATAATCTGTCCAGAGTCCAAAAATACCGAGTTTTGAATAATATTCGACTGTTGCTATTTTGGTAATGCCGCCAGCCTTTGCTGCTTCTTCAATGGTCGGATAGCTTGTTTTTCCAAACAAGCCCAGCACAACTTTGCCCTTTGCGGAACCAGACTTTAGCAAACTAACGTCTTGGCTGACAACCTGCGGATTAGGTCCAAAGGCTGCCGCTGCAGGTTACGAAGCACACCCCGTAACCACCAAATTCAATGCCAGCACCATTGCAAGCATTCCCAGAACTTTTTTGTAGTTTTTCATAAAACTACCCTCCAAAAAATAATTTTTGGAGTTCTATGCCTATCCACCCAAAACGTTTCTTCGTGCCGCCAGGACGGCGGCGCGCCTTCTGATCGGTTCCGGGCAAAAATTGGCACATAACTCCATCTATACAACACGGCATCGGCGTTGCATCTATCCGGCGGGTAACACCCGCCGTCTTTAAGCCGTCCAAAGACGACATAAAAACCACTCAAGCGAGGATACAAGGCCCCTGTCTAACTATTCTCCGGGTTAAATGCCCATTCATGTCCTGGGTTTTGTTCACGTTATTCACAAAGGCCAATGCCTTCTTGTCCTCCCCCAACTGGACATAGGTGAGCGCCTTGACCATGCCGAGAATTTCAGCCTGTTTTTCACCGGACAAGCGGTTAAAACCGTTTAGCAATACGAGTTTCCCATCATTAATCATAAAATTGTCCTAAAAACCTTAAAATAACATTGAAACTAATATAAAGTTATTTTGTAATTATTATCAAGCTATATTTCAGCCTTTAATTGAAAATAGGCGCTTTTTAAGTTATTATTCCGCTATGGGTGAAAAGGACGGTTTGAATGTCAATCAGCGGGTTAAACTTCTAAGAAAAGAGCTAAAATTAACGCAAAATGAGTTCGCCAAGATGATTTCCGTTTCTGCGACACTCATTACCCTTATTGAGCAGGACAAACGGGTCGTCAATGACCGCCACATCAGGCTAATCTGCGATTCCTTTGGCGTAAACCCCCAGTGGCTGAAAACCGGGGAGGGGGAGCGGTACAACTCGGAAAAGGGCGCACGGGTGACCAAATTGCTGGCCCTTTTCGGCAACCTCAAGCCGCGATACCAGGAATTTGTGCTGAATCAGATCGATCAGTTCCTCAAGATGCAGGATGAGGAGGGAGGTTGAGGCGGAACTAAATGATCTTTTTGGTGTGGTTCGTGTTGTTCGTGGTTAATTAATTTCTATTTTGGAACCATCTCATATATCAGGACAAAGAGGACTGCCTCATATATAATACCGTTTATGGGCTTTTCCCGGCTAAAATTTTTCTCCCTGTCCGCCTTGTTCCTTTCCGGCCTTATGGCATGGGTTTTGATCTCCTGTGTCAGTACCGCTGTGCCCGATGCTCCGGTGGGGAGCGCAGAGATTCCGCAGGACGCCGCTTTGCTGGCGGATGCCGATACCCTGCCGGATGCTGTCCGGGAATCATACACGCTTTTATCGACAAATTTGAAAGACGGAGCCCGCATGGCGGTGATTTCTGTTGCCTCTGAGGATGAGGCCGAGGGGGAATTTGCCCTGGAAGAGCTTAACCTGCTGCTGGTCAATGCAAAAAAGTTCCGCATGGTGGACCGCCGTAGCCTCGACGCAATCAGGGCGGAACAGAACTTTCAGCTAAGCGGCGAGGTGGATGACGATACGGCGGTATCCATCGGGCATTTAACCGGCGCGGAGATCGTTATTACCGGCAGTATCACCCCCTATGGAGCGGCGAAGTATCTGCGGATTAAGGCTCTGGATGTGGAAACCGGCGAAATCCGTGCCATGACGTCCCAGCGGTACCATCGTTTTCTATAAAAGGAGATTCCATGAAGCGGATAAATCCTAAGGTGATGATCTTTTTACTCCTCCTTACTGCGGCCCTGTCCCCCCTTTTCTCCGGGGGCAAACAGGAAGCCGCAGGTTCCGCCACCAGGGGGCGCTATTTGGCGGGACGGGGGATCATCGTGCCCCCGGAAGAGGTCTACACCGACTCCTATATCGCTTCCATTGATTACAAATACCGCCGGCCCGATACGGAAATAGGCATTTACCTCTACAACAGCGCCAACCAGATGAGCCGTCAAGGGCAGGAGGGTATTCTCCAAATCGGCATCCAGGGAAAGAGCGTGCCCTTTGCGGAGCTTCCCCCCATGAACCTGGCCTTTGTGATCGACACTTCGGACTCCATGAACGAGGAAGACAAGATCGCCTGGGTTAAGGAGTCCCTGGAAATCTTTATGAATAAAATCCGTGACGTGGATTCCCTGGCGCTGGTAAGTTTTAACGAGACCGCCCGTGTGCTGTTTGAGTCCACCCGGATGGACACCCCCCAAAAGCGGCAGCGTTTCCTTGCGGCGGTGCGGGGCCTTTCCCCAAAGGGCGGGACGGACCTTGAAAAGGGGCTGACCGCAGGGTATGAGCAGGTTCTTGCCAACTACCGCGCGGGATCGGTAAACCGGGTGCTGTTCTTTTCAGACGGGACCGAATTTTCTTCCCGGCTCACCCGCGCCGGGGCACAGTCCGGGGATGTGCGGATTTCCCTGCTCTGGAATAACCGGAACGATCTGGACCTGCATGTGGTAAATCCCCGGCAGGAAGAAATTTTTTACGGCCACAAACAAGACGCTGCCGGGGGCTTCCTTGATGTGGACATGAATGTGCGGGGTGAGTCAACCAAACCGGTGGAAAATATTTTCTGGGCTCAGGATACGGCGCCCCAGGGCAAGTACCGGGTCTATGTGCAGAATTATGGCTTCCATGAACCAATCCACGGGGCCACCGCCTTTCAGGCGGAGGTAAAAAACGGCAGTGAATACAGTTATTTTGAGGGCAAGGTTTCCGGTTCCGGCAAGGGCAGTAATACCGATGTGGTTACTTTTGAGTACAAGGGTTCCACCGCGTTAAAGCAGGAAAAGGCCCTGATTTATCAGCTTGCGGAAACTTATAAGGATATGGGCATTTCGATTTCCACCCTGGGGGTGGGCATCGGCTTTGATGTGGAGCTGATGCAGAAACTGGCGGAGGAGGGGGGCGGCAGTTCCCGGTTTATCAGTGATAGGGAGGAGATGCGGAAGACCTTCGACACCGAATTCGAGCGGATGGCGGTCCTGGTGGCCGGTGATCTGGAAATGGACCTGGCATTTATGGACGGCGTTGAGGTACTGGAAACCTGGGGCTACCAGCACCGGATCACGGGCAGTGCAGTCCATTACCAGCTTTCAGGGCTGCACCTGGGGGATTATGAGACCATCCTGGTCCGTTACCGGCTGCCGGCCCAGGCCGCTGGCGGCGAGAAGCGGCTGGCCTCTTTCCGGGTAAGGGCCAAGGACATTCTGGACAGGTCCCTGAATCCCCCGGAGCAAAGCATCAACATCACCCTTTCGGAAAGCCTTGAGCCCGTGGACGGCATTTCCAGCGGTATGGTCCTCCAGTCCGGAACCATGCTGCACCTCGCGGAGACCCTCAAGGAAATCGGGACCCTCTACTACGCCGGTCAGGATGATCTTACCGCCCTGTCTCAACTGGAGCGGGAAGTTGGCGGCCGGGAGCCCACCGCCGAACAAAAACAGCGCATGGACAGCCTTAAGGCCGCGTTCCTTACCCGGCTGGAAAGTGCCCGGCAACAGGCCGGGGAACGCAGGACGGAGCTGGAAAACGCAAAGCTCCGGCTGGACGACACGGAAGCCTTTACCCACGAGATCGAAATTCTCGACCGGTATTTTGAAATCCTTGGCAAGGAAATAGTCGATAACGGCGGCCTCATTGAAGCCCCGGCTCAGGGCATCGCCGCCAACGGTGGAATTGCCGGGAGCGGAAGCGCCGGGTCCGGGACGACCGGGGTGCGGCCTCCGGCGGTTCCCGCAGATATGGCGGCCCTTCAGAGCCGGGTAAACGGCCTTTTTAAGGAGATAAGCCTTTCCTTCCCCGAAGGCCGGCGTTCCGTGGCGGCGCTGGCCCCCTTTGCCATCCGGGCATCCGGTCAGGGCGAGCCGCCGCTCCTGGCCTACCTGAACGAAAGCCTCCTGGTGGCCCTTACCGGAGACCCCCGGCTTACCCTGGTGGAGCGGGGCCGCCTGGACGCAGTGCGGGCGGAGCAAAACCTCCTCCGCACCGGCGTCCTGGACACCGATGACGCCATTACGGTGGGTAAATTATTGGGGGCCCAGTTTATCATAACCGGACAGGTGATCCCCATGGCGGCCCAGGTTATCGTCTTTGGACGGGTCATCAATGTGGAAACCGGGGAAATCGTCAGCGCCGCCCAGGTATTTCTGGAACGGCAGTTGGTGGGGGATCTGTTATAGCAAGACGGGGCCGCCAGTCTTCCCCAAAAGCTGCCCTTTATAGTAAGATATCCGGGTGAACTGCGTAACATGCTGCGCCGAAAAGAGGGAGGCTTCCCTCTCCGAAGCCTCCCCTTCCGAAAAACTGGTTCTTCTCCCCCCGGACTCGCCGGAGGCAGCCAGGGCATACCGTTACTTCCGGCAGCAGGGCTTTTGTCCGGCGGATCAAGACAGCTTCCCCGTGTACAAACAATACGCCCAGGCCAGCGGCCTGCAGGAGATGAGTGCCGCCATCATCGCCTCATGGTCCTTTGTTTACCACGGGCTCTACAAAATTATTGCCGGGTATCTATGCGGGGTGTACTTTTATGACGGCAAGCCCATCTACTTTACCGTACACCGGCCTTGTGAAGAATCGGCCTGTTCCCTGAATCAGATTATCGATATGTTATACCGTTTTTCCCGTGAAGCAGGGCTGCCCTTTTTGCAGATCAAATTCATTGATGAAGCCTACCTTGGGGAATATCAAAACGTTCCGGGTTACCGGGTTGCAACCGAGCGCCGGGATTCCGATGACGAATATGTCTACCGGGTACAGGACCTGCTGGAGCTTTCCGGGACGGTGAATTTCTACAAGCGGAAGCGGCTTAAGCGCTGTCTTGACCGCACCGATATTTCGCTGCGCCCCATGACAAACGAAAATGTGCATCTCTGCATGGAAGTCGAGGAAAATTGGTGCCAAGGGAAGGACTGTGCCTACTGCGCCTCCTTCGGCGGCTGCGAAAAAAAGGCCCTGGAGATCATGATCGATCTGTTTGACGATCATGTTCACAAGGGCCTTTTTCTTTTTCAAGATGATAAGCCCACCGGGTATATCATCTGCGAAAAGATAAGCGACAAACTGGCCTTTTTGTATTTCGGCAAAGCGAACATGGAAGGCTACTTTGTGTACCTTATTTATACGATGTTCAAAACCTGCCTCCCCGATGTGGAATACATGAACCTTAACGAGGACATGGGAAGTCCGGGGCTGCGGCTTTTCAAGAGCCATCTGAGCGCCTACGAACTGTGGCCCAAGTACATCTGCACCTACACAAAAGAAGAAGGAGCTGGCGGCCATTGAAGGATATGCCATTGTCCAATCCGCCTGAGCGGACGCTTACCAAGCGCTCTCTGACCGCACGGGACAGCCATGTGCGTGATTTTCTTTTGCAGCAGGGTTTCCTTCCCGCAGGAGCGGAAAGTTATCCCCTGTTCAGGGATTTTGAGGGCATGGGCCGCCTTTCCGAATTAACCCCCACGGTTTCTACGATATGGGCCTTGTCCTTTAACGAAATCTACAAAATGATTGAAGGCCATCTGGTGACGGCATTTTTCTTTGAGGGGATGGAACCCTATTTCGAGATCAAAGCGCCCCGCAGTAATACTGCGATACTGTTGAAACAGGTAATTGATACGCTTTACAATTTCGCCATCGGTGCGGGGCTGTCTGCACTGCGGGTTTACGCGGTGGAAGAAATTTTCCTTGAGGAATTTAAAAACATCGAAGGTTACGAGGTAAGCGCCGAATACAGCGATGATCACAGTGAATACGCCTACCGGCCTGCGGACATTGTGAATTTATCCGGCGGCGTGAACCATAAAAAAAGCACCCACCTGAACAAATTTATCGGCCGTGATGGCATCACCTTTACGCCCATGACCAATGAAAACCATCGGCTCTGCCTCGACATCGAAAAGGAATGGTGCACCCATCAGGACTGCGCGGAATGCAGCGCCTTTGCGGGCTGCGAGTTAAAGGCCCTGGAAATAATGACGGATATTTACGACGACCATTTTTACGAAGGGCTTTTCGGTTATGTTGATGGGGTGCTTTCGGGGTTCATCATTTGGGAAAAACGAAATGAGGGCCGGGCTTATCTTCATTTTGGCAAAGGAAACATACAGAACTTTTTTGTGTACCTTATCTACATTCTGGCAAAGGATAAACTGCCGGAAGAAATCAAATTTTTGAACATAAATGAGGACATGGGCAAGGAAGGGCTGCGGCGTTTCAAGAAGCACCTGGGCGCCCATGAACTTTGGCGGAAATACCTCTGCACCTTTGTTAAAAAAGAGGCCTAGGGTGGCAGGCAACACCCGTGACTATTTTTTGCGGCAGGGCTTTCTTCCCATGGGAATAAACAGTTTTCCTGTTTTTAAGCAATTTGATTCAGGCGGCAGACAGTTTCACGAACTTACCGCTACGGTCTCTTCAATATGGGCCTTTGGATTCGATGCGGTTTACAAGATAATTGATGGCCATTTGTGCAGTATCTGGTTCTATAAATCAGGTCATGTTTATTTTGTCATCCAGCCGCCCCGCAGTATTACTGTTGCCGCTTCCCTCTCACAGTTACTTGATACGCTTTATTCCATGATCGCTGAAGCAGGTTTACCTGCCTTGCAGCTCTGGGCGGTAGACGAGGGGCTTCTTGCGGAACTGCGGCAGCTTGAAGCCTGGGATATCCTGCCTGAATACAGCGAGGATTGCAGCGAATATGTGTACCGCATTGCGGACATCATCGAATGGAACGGCGGGGTCAACCTGAATAAACGAAACAGCCTTAAACGCTGTTTTAATACCCCCAATGTTGTTATCCGGCCTTTGGCCAAAGAAAACTTTTCCGTCTGTTTTGCCGTTGAGGATGAGTGGTGTACCC
>BNUT01000019.1 GCA_025997555.1 Spirochaetia bacterium | reverse complement strand
AACTTTTTCTACCCAAACATGAAGTGTATCGACAAGCTCCAGGTAGGTCAGAAGAAAAAAAGGATCTACGAAAAAGAACTGAAAACCCCCTTCCAGCGCGTTATTGAACAGCCGGATATTCCGGAAAATTTAAAACAATCGCTACGGAGAAAAAAGGATTCTCTGGATATTATCGTTCTCCAGGAATCCCTCAATGCGGCTCTTGATAATCTTGACCGATTGGCTCATCATACTCCCGGCAGTTGACTGCCACTTGGCTCATGGTAAGATTTTACCGTGAGATTCTTCTTCCCTTTCGGTAAGATTTTTACGTGAGACATCACGCGCCCCGTATATTAATTGACGCTATATGATGATGCTTCTTAATGACCGGAATGCCGCTATGCTGCGCAGCCAGCCATAAATGGCACAGGGCAATTCCGGGGTCCGCAAGTCCCAGGGGTTCCGTTATTTTTTTCATATTCAACATATCATCGGCCATGTAAAAATGAATTTTGTTTTTATCACCGGAAAAATACCAGGTCTGTCGGTTCATTGCCGAGGGGGCCAAACGGGCCGGTTCCAATATATCTTCCCTAAAATTCAATTCAGGCTTCGGCCTGCCCATACCAACCCAACAGGAACCGATTCCCTGAGACGAAAGGCATAAGGTTCTTCAATGAAGGGAACCGTCTTACCTGCCGCGTCCATTACCTTTTCCAGAACAGCGGGTTCCAACTTTTTAGGGGCAAACTTTCTGAACGCCTGTGTATTTTACCCAAGGCTTATGGGTGGCGGATGGACACTTGATCCTCCCCCTTATATGGGGTATCCTTGAAAAACCTCCGCTACCTGTGGGGAAAAAGGATTTGGGATGAAGATTGAACGGTACTTTACGGAAGCAGGGGCGGGCCCCTATAAGGATATCATTTGGGAAAAGCGGAAGAGCGAGATCCGCAACCCCGACGGTAAGGCGATTTTTCTTGAGGAGACGGTGATAGTCCCTGCCTTCTGGAGCCAGATCGCGGCGGACATTATTGCCCAGAAGTACTTCCGCAAGGCGGGGGTGCCAAAAGATAAAATCTACGCGTGGAAGGAATGGGGCGGCAAAGGCAAAACGGATAAGGATGATCCCGGCTCCGCTCTCCCGGAGGATGGGGCGGAACACGACGCCCGGCAGGTTTTCCATCGGCTGGCCTACACCTGGATGGACTGGGGGCGGCAGAACAAATATTTTGACAATGAAGCCGATGAAAAGGCCTTTTACGATGAGACCTGTTACATGCTGGCCCACCAGCTTGCGGCCCCCAACAGTCCTCAGTGGTTCAACACCGGGCTCTATGCGGTCTACGGCATCGACGGCCCCGCGCAGGGGCATTACTATTTTGATCCCGCGGACCAGAAGCTCAAAAAATCCGACAGCGCCTATAAGAGGCCCCAGCCCCATGCCTGTTTTATCCTCTCCGTTGAAGATGACCTGGTGAACGAGGGCGGCATCATGGACCTGGTGACCCGTGAGGCCCGGCTTTTCAAGTACGGCTCCGGCACGGGGTCCAACTTTTCCCGGATTCGGGCGGCGGATGAAAAACTTTCCGGCGGCGGGGTCTCATCGGGGCTGCTCTCGTTTCTCAAAATCGGGGACCGCTCCGCCTCGGCGATCAAATCCGGGGGTACTACCCGCCGGGCGGCCAAGATGGTCACCCTGGATGCGGACCATCCTGATGTGGAGAAGTACATCAACTGGAAGGCCGGGGAGGAGCACAAGGTGGCCTCCATGGTTACCGGTTCTTCCATTGTAAAGAAGCACCTTGATGGTTTAAAAAAGGCCCTCGCCAGCTTCCGGGGGCCGGAGGCGGACAAGTTCAACGCCGAACACAATCACGAGTTGGCGGTGGTTCTGCGGAACGCCCTCAGCGACAAAATTCCCCCAACCTACCTCTACCAGCTTCTGCGGCAGTTGGAGCAGGGGGACGTGGAAGTGAACCCCCAGGTTTTCTCCACTGCCTGGGACGACGATGCCTACAACACCGTGTCGGGGCAGTCATCGAACAACAGCCTTCGGGTAAGCGACGACTTCCTTAAGGCGGTGCTGGATAATGAGGATTGGGACCTTACCAGCCGGAGAACAGGCAAGGCTGAAAAGACAATTAAGGCCCGCAGACTCTGGGAACAGGTTGCCCGTTCCGCATGGCAGTGCGCGGACCCCGGCCTTCAATATCACACCACGATCAACGACTGGCACACCTGCCCTGCGGGCGGCGAAATCAGGGCGTCAAATCCCTGCTCGGAATACATGTTTCTGGATGATACCGCCTGTAACCTGGCGTCAATAAATTTAGCGTTACTGTACGACAAGCAGGGCAAAAAGTTTGATGTCGAAGGCTATCTGCACGCCATTCAAATCTGGACTACGATCCTTGAAATTTCCGTGGTGATGGCACAGTTCCCCGCGCCCCGTATTGCAGAGCTTTCCTACGAGTACCGTACCCTGGGGCTGGGTTTTGCCAACCTGGGGAGCCTCCTCATGATCATGGGCTTGGCCTACGATTCCGAAGAGGGCCGGGCGGTGGCGGCGGCCCTTTCGGCGCTCCTCACCGGGGAAGCATACGCCCAGTCCGCGCGGATGGCCGCGAGTTTGGGGCCCTTCCTCTGTTACACCGACAACAGGGACGCCATGCTCCGGGTGATCCGCAACCACCGCCGTGCGGCGAACAACGCCCCGGCTTCCGAATACGAAGGCGTCCACACTCCCCCCAAGGGAATCGCCGCCGAGGCCTGCCCGCCCTATCTGCTGGACGCGGCAAAGCAGGCATGGGACCGGGCGCTGGAACTGGGGACAGAGCACGGCTACCGCAACGCCCAGGTCAGCGCAATCGCCCCCACGGGGACCATCGGCCTTTTGATGGACTGCGACACCACCGGTGTGGAGCCCGACTTTGCCCTGGTCAAATTCAAGAAACTTGCCGGGGGCGGCTACTTCAAGATCATCAACCAGTCGGTGCCCCCCGCGCTGGAGGCACTGGGCTATTCTGCGGAGGCCATAGCCGGGATCATCGCCTACGCCACGGGACACAAAACCCTGGACGGCCCGGCGAACCTCAACCCCCTTAACCACGAGGCGCTCAAGGCCAAGGGTTTTACGCCGGAAACCATCGCCGCTACGGAAGAGGCGGTTAAATCGAGCCTCAACCTGGAAGGGGTCTTTAACCCCTGGATTTTGGGCCGGGAATTTATTGAGGGGACACTCAAAATCCCCGAAGCCACCTGGTCCCTCCCCGGTTTCAGTTTATTGAAACATCTGGGCTTTTCCGCCGCCGACATTGAAAAGGCGGAACTCTTCGCCTGTGGTACCATGGGGCTTGAGGACGCGCCGGGTCTCAAAAAGGAACACTATTCCGTGTTCGATACCGCCACCCCATCGGGGAAAAATGGCCACCGCTCCATATCGTGGACCGCCCACATCGGCATGATGGCCGCCACCCAGCCCTTCATCTCCGGGGCCATCTCCAAGACCATCAACATGCCCAACAGCGCGGGCTACGAGGATGTGAAGGGCGCGTACATGCTTTCATGGAAGAGCGCCCTCAAGGCGGTGGCCCTTTACCGTGACGGCTCCAAACTTTCCCAGCCCCTCTCATCATTCGCGCCCGGCACGGACCCGCTGGCGGACACGATCCTCAGTGTGGAAAAGGCGTTGGTCCAGAACCGTTCGATAGCGCCGGAACGGGCAAAGGCGGATCACCGGGGGCTCCGCAGGGAACTGCCCAACCGCCGGGCGGGTTATACCCAAAAGGCAAAGATCGGCGGCCACTCAATTTTTATCCGCACCGGTGAATATGACGATGGGCGTTTGGGAGAAATCTTTCTTGACATGCACAAGGAGGGCGCAGCCTTCCGTAGCCTCCTCAACAGTTTTGCTATCGCCGTCTCTCTTGGGCTCCAGTATGGGGTGCCCCTTGAGGAATACGTGGACGCCTTCACCTTCAGCCGCTTCGAGCCCAATGGCATGGTCCAGGGCCACGATTATGTAAAGATGGCCACCAGCGTCATTGACTACATTTTCCGCGATCTTGCGATCAGTTATCTCAAACGCAATGACCTGGGCCAGATCAAACCCGATGATCTTTTGGCCACGGGCACCAAGGGTGATTCAGAAGATCCCGGTGATGATAAAATACGAAAGAGCCGGGAGAAATTAAGCGCGGGATTCAAGCCCTCTGCGGGCGGACACGCTGCTCACAAAACCGGTACTGCTGCGGTGTCACCAAAAACAGGAACTGCGGTACACGAATTATCGGCACAGTTACCGGAACATAGCGAGGCTATTAAAATCGCGCAGGCCCGGATTAAAGGTTATGAAGGCGATCCCTGCCCCGCCTGCGGCTTCTTCACGCTGGTACGCAACGGCACCTGCATGAAGTGCGACACCTGCGGGGGAACCACAGGGTGCAGTTAAGCGCCAACTTATGCCGGTGAATGATACGACTTTAACCTATTACGCAACCTTTGTTCCGGGTCTTCAGGATTGCATTGCGAAAGTGGTGAAGGAACGGCTCCCAAATGCGGTAATACAAAAACTGTTGGATGGCGCGATCATCTTTGAAACTGAATGTACCTATGACCGGCTGAATTTTTTCTGCTTCAACAACATCTTTCTCGTTTCCGGTATTATGACGGCTCCACCGGAAGCAGCGCAAGGGATATTGATTGCGCACATGAAAAAAGTGATCGCCGCAGACAAGAACTATCCGGTTATTTCACTTAACAATAAAAAAATTCGGTCATTCAGGATCATCTGCTCAATGGAAAACAAACTGGTTCCGGTGAACGAAAAAACAAAACAGGAAACAGAACGATTCATTGCATCTCAATCGGGGATGACCGTGAACCGGAGCCTCCCGGATACGGAGTTCTGGTTTTTATACCGCAGCGAAGGCTTCTCGGTTTTTATGAAGCGCCTTACCAAACACGGCTCATTTGACAAAACCCTGCACCCCGGCGAACTGCCGCCGCCCCTTGCGTGGATGCTCTGCAAACTTTCAAATCCCAAAAACACCGATACTGTGATCGACCCATTCTGCGGTTATGGTTCCATTCCGGCGGAGCGGCTCAAACATTTTCCCATTACTAAATTCTATGCGCTGGATAAGAACGGCACGGCCCTGGAACAGACCCGGAAGAAAATCACCGGAACCCCGGCGAAATTCTGTCACATTGAAAAGGCGGATATCAATTCGGCCGTATCAATATGCGGCGAAGCCGCCGCCGATGCGATCATCACCGATCCGCCTTGGGGTATGTATGAAGAAACCGATGTTCCCCTCCAGGAATTTTATGATAATATGATGAAGATTTTTGCAAGGCTCTTAAAACCCAATGGAACAGTAATACTGCTCACCGCAAAAAAAGAAGAACTTCTCTGCGCGGCGGAAAGAGTAAATACCTTCGTCTTAAACAGAACCATTCCGATCCTGCTTTCCGGCAAGAAGGCGGCAATATTTGTGTTTAGTTTGTAGAGTTTTGGCGCAGCCGAAACTCTAAGCCGCTTTAGCGGCCCGCCTACCGGCGGCCCTAATCCCAGAACCGCCAGAAGTGATGCACCGGCCCATGACCGTGACCGATCTGATACAAAGCCCCGGCTTTAAGGGCCCCTGAAATATAGGCCTTCCCCTGCCTGACCGCTTCCTCAACTTCAAGGCCACGGGCAAGTCCTGCGGCAATGCTTGAGGAAAGGGTGCAGCCGGTTCCGTGGGAGTTGGGGGTGTCGATCCGTTCCGCCTTAAAAATTTCGGCGGCCTCTATACCGGTTTGGTACAGGATGTCGGGACTGCCTTCCCCTTCCAGGTGGCCCCCTTTAAGAAGAACCGCTTGAGGGCCCAATGCGGCAAGGTCACGGGCGGCGGCTTCCATGTCTTCCGTATTATCTACCTTACGGCCAAGAAGCACCGAAGCTTCGGGCAAATTGGGGGTGAGTACCGTTGCTAACGGAAGAAGAACAGTTTTCAATGCATCTACTGCTTCGTTCTGCAAAAGATGATCTCCGCTCTTGGAAACCATCACCGGGTCCAGCACGATCTTCTTGACCCCGTGGCGTTTAAGAGCTTCGGTGACTGCGGCAATCAGTTCCGCTGAATGGAGCATCCCTATTTTTACCGCATCGGCTCCGATGTCACTCATCACCGCATCGATCTGGGCGCTCACAAATGCCGCGCTCACGGGGAAGATTCCGGTCACTGCATGGGTGTTCTGTGCGGTCAGGGCGGTTATCACCGACATGCCGTAGCAGCCAAGGGCAGAAAAAGTTTTAAGGTCCGCCTGTATTCCCGCGCCGCCCCCGGAGTCTGAACCGGCAATGGTTAGAACCCGGTAATAGCGTTTCATTTTTCTTCCCCGGTGTGCAGTAATTCTGCGATATCCGATTCCTTAAGATTGTAGAGGGCGTCAAGAAAATCGGTCTGAAAACTCCCCGGCCCTTTGGCGGTTCGGGCGGCGATTTCCCCGGCAATGCCCATCACCGCCATGGCATGGGAAGCGGCGGCATAGTAATCGCTGTTCACCGCCGCGAAGGCTCCGGTAAGGGCGGTGGCGGTGCAGCCCAGGCCGGTAACCTTTGGCATCAATGCGTGACCATTATGGATGAGAATATGTTCCTTACCCTTGACGATGTAGTCTGTTTCACCGTTCAGTGATACTACAGCCTTATACAAACCGCTCAGTGTTTCTGCGGCATTTACAGCGGAGGCGGAAGACTGGGTGCTGTCCACACCTTTTGTATTTCCTGCGGCATTAACCAGGGCGCTGATTTCCGAAGCGTTACCCCGGATGATAAGCGGCAATGCCGCCACAAAAAGTTCCTTCACCGTTTGTGTGCGGTAGGGGGTTGCCCCTGCGCCCACGGGATCGAAAACCAAGGGGATGCCCCGGCTTGCGGCCTTCATCATAGCCTTCTTCATGCCGCGTACCCAAGGGGGACTTAAGGTGCCGATGTTGATCACCAGAGAAGCGGCAATGCCCGCCATATCCTCCGCCTCTTCCTCTGCATGGGCCATTACCGGGGATGCCCCGATAGCGAGAAGTGCGTTGGCGGTATTGTTCATCACCACAAAATTAGTGATATTGTGCACCAGGGGCGACTGCTCCCGGATCTTTACCACATCCTTCCAGATTGATTGTGCGCTGATCATCTGCTATTCCGCATATTGGGCCCAGTAAAGTTGATAGTAGAGCCCCTTCTGTGCCATCAGCTCATCATGGGTACCGGCTTCTACTATCCGGCCGTCCTTGATGTACATGATCCGGGAACAGTCGCGGATGGTGGAAAGCCGATGGGCAATGATAAAGGAAGTGCGGCCTTTCATCAGCGTGCGGATGCCTTCCTGTACTAATTGTTCAGTGCCCGTATCAATACTGCTGGTGGCCTCGTCCAGAACGAGGATCCGGGGATCGCTCAAGAGGGTACGGGCAAAGGCGAGGAGCTGCTTTTCACCGTGGGAAATACCGCCCCCCCGTTCGGTGATGGGGGTTTCGTAGCCCTGGGGGAGTTTTTCAATAAAACTGTTGGCCCCGATAAGTTCCGCTGCGGCCCGGACCTCCGCATCGGTGGCGTTCAGCTTGCCGTAACGGATATTGTCGGCGATGGTACCGGTAAAGAGGAAGCTGTCCTGGAGCATGATCCCCATCTGGCTCCGCAGGGAGTTGAGGGTCACCTTCATAATATCAAAGCCATCAATGATCACCTTACCGCTTTCGATATTGTAGAAGCGGCTGACCAGGTTCACGATGGTGGTCTTTCCCGCGCCGGTGGGTCCCACAAAAGCGATACTGTCGCTGGGGTCCGCCTGGAAGGAAACATTTTTCAGAATCGGACGGCCCGGATCGTAGGCAAAGGTTACATCGTCAAAAATTACGTGACCCCGCATGGCGGGCATTTCCACCGCGTCAGGGGCATCCTCGATCAGCGGCGGTTCGGCAATGGTGTCGAAAATGCGGTCAAGGTAGGACATTCCCGTAACAAAGGTGTTGTAGATATTCGCCAGGTTGATGATGGGCTGCCAGAAACGCCAGGCATAGTTCCCCATTGCAAGGAGCATACCGAAACTCGCCATGGGATGCATCCAATAGGCCCCCATGATGTAGACAAAGGAGAAAACGATCTGGCTGATGGTTTCCGTGGAAAACCACACCGAGTTGGAGATGTACTGTGCGCCCATCCAGGCCTTGTTCCGGTCATTTGCCAGAGCGTCCAGGGTGCTAATGTTGCGGTGCTGCCGGTCAAAGGCCTGGGTCACCTTCACGCCGTCAATGGATTCCTGCACATAGGCGTTAAGGTTTGAATTCTTGTTTGACACGATCTGCCATGCCCGGCGCTGCCGGGCCTTGATGGTCCAGATAAACAATGCCAATAAAGGGAGCCCCAGCACCGTTACGGTGGCAAGGTGGGGATCAACCCTGTACATAAAAAAGATGATAAAAAGGATGTTGAGAATTTCAATAATAAAATTGAGGATGCCGTTTGAAAGGGCGTCAGAAACACTGTTCACATAGGGCACCACCCGGACGAAAATTTTTCCGTGGGGCCGACTGTCGTAAAAGGAGAAGGGCAGTTTTTGAAGATGGGCGAAAAGATCGTAACGGATATCGTGGATGATGCTCTGCCCCGCACGGGCAACGATAAGGTTGCGGATTGCCCCAAAGCCGATGGCGATAACGATGGTTCCCGCAAGACAGGCCGCCATGATAAAGAGCAGCCGGTAGTCCTTGGCGGGAACCGCCACATCCAGTGCATGCTGAATAAAGAGGGGGCCTGAAAGACCCACGATGCTACCGATAATACTCAGGGAAAGAGCAAGGAGCATGGGCACCTTTACCCGTGAAATATAGGTAACGCAGTATTTGAAATTGGCAAAACTTACCTTCTCGTCCAGGTACTCATCAACATCGTAACGGTTGCGACCCCCTGCGGGTCCCTGCTGCTGCTTTTTTTTGCGCGCCATTTTTTTACTCCGCCCTTTGTGCCGAGATCACCGGCCATGAAGTCGGCGGCTTCGGCACGATCCCGCCGCTCGAATTATTTTGCAGACTCCAGATATAATGATAAAAGCCCTTGTTTGCCAAAAGCTCCTCGTGGGTTCCCCGCTCGATGATCCGGCCCTTGTCCATCACCAAAATAAGATCCGCCCCCCGGAATGAAGTGATCCGCTGGGCGATGATGATCTTGGTACAGGGGAACTCCAACTGCCGAAGCTGGTTCTGGATGTACTGCTCGGTTTCGCTGTCCACCGCAGAGGTGGTGTCGTCCAGAATCAAAATTGAAGGCTCCACCGCCAGAGCACGGGCCAAGGCGATGCGCTGACGTTGCCCCCCGGAAAGGCCCACCCCACGCTCCCCAACCAGGGTATCGTAGCCATCCTGCATGTGGCTGATGAAATTGTGGGCGTCGGCCTGCATGGCCCGGTGCAGAATCGTTTCCTTGTCAAGTTCGGGCCGGCCGTAGGAAACATTCCCCTGAATCGAATCGGAAAAGAGGAACACATCCTGCATGGCAAGCCCCACGTGGCGGCGCAGACCGGACAGGGTAAATTTCTGTATATCCTCACCGTCAAGGAGCACGGTCCCCGTGGTGGGCTCGTAGAAACGGGTGAGCATGTTGACCAGTGAAGTTTTCCCCGCCCCGGTACTGCCCAGGATGCCGATGGTCTGCCCGCTCTCCGCAGTAAAACTAATGTCCTGTAGAATCGGCACGCCCCCAATCGAAAACCCCACATCCTTAAATTCGATTTTTCCCGCAGGACGGGAAGCCATTTCCACGGCATCAGGTCTCTCAACAATAACCGGTTCAGAATTGGTCACTTCCATGACCATGGCGGCGGCGGCATGGAGACGCTGAAGGTCCGCGAGGAGTATCCCCAGCATACGCAGGGGCATGGCAAGGGCCCAGGTAAGGGACGAAAAGGCCAGATACTGCCCCGGAGTCAATTCGCCCCGGATAAGAAAAATGCCCCCAACCACCAACATGATGATAAGAAGCATCTGGCTTAACAGTTCCAGCAGGGGCTGATATTTGGCGGCAATAAATGCGTTCTCAAAACTGGTGTCCCGGAAATCGGCGTTCCGCACTTCAAAATGATCCTTTTCATAGTCCTCACGGGCAAAAGCCTTTACGACCCGGTTCCCGTCAATGTTTTCCGTAACAGCGGTACTGAGGACCGTAAGCTTTTCCCGGAGCAGCTTAAACCGGGGCCGGATGCGCTTTACAAAAAAGCGGGAGATCAAAAAAATGAAGGGAGTAATGGAGGCCAAGCAGAGGGCCATCTTCCAGTTGATGAACAGCAGGAAGATAAAGGTCGAAGTAAAAAGGAACACCGCGTCCACAAACTGGTAGGAAATCCACGAAAGGGAATGACGCAGCATATCAAGGTCGCTGGTCATCCGGGTCATCAGGTTGCCGGTGCGGAGCTTGTCCAGAAAGCGGTAATCCTGCCGCTGGATTACATCGTACATCCGGCGGCGGATATTGGTCATGGCCTCGGTGCTGGAAACTTCCATGGAGATGATCATGGCATAGCGCAAGCTCAGCCGGATCATGGTCACGATAAACATGGTGATCAATAAGCGCGGCAGGGGTTCCGTATTGGCCGGCATGATTACATCATCGATAAGATGTTGGGAAAGCATGGGATTGATGACGGTTATGCTGCTTGTCACCGCCGCCAGAATAAGCCCAACGATAAAGCGGGTCTTTTTTTTACCTATATAGGACCCCAACCACTTTAGTTGATCAAACATATTCCTGCCTTTTTGTAACAGGATATCACGATTAAAAAGTGATTGCAAGTGGGGTGAATTAAATGTAATAATAAAATTCCATACAATTGAGGAGTTATTAAATGAATTTGATTTTTTTAGGCCCCCCAGGAGCGGGAAAGGGAACTTTGGCCGCTAAAGCGGTGGACATTCTCAAGCTGCCCCACATCAGTACCGGGGCGATTTTCCGTTCCGCCATTGCCGCCAAAAGCCCGCTGGGGCTCAAGGTAAAAGCGATTATCGATGCGGGGAAGCTCGTAGACGATGCCGCCACTATTGAACTGGTCAAGGAACGGCTTGCCCAGGATGACGCCAAAAAGGGCTATATTCTGGACGGCTTCCCCCGGACCATCCCCCAGGCGGAAGCCCTGGCCGGTTTCTCCAAGGTTGACAAGGTGGTCAATTTCGACCTCCCCGATTCATCGGTGCTGGAACGGCTGGGGGGCCGCCGGGTCTGTCGCCAGTGCGGGGTCAACTACCACGCCGTTTTTACCCCCCCCAAAAAAGAAGGGGTCTGCGACGCCTGCGGCGGCGAGGTCTACATCCGAAACGACGACAAGAGCGAGGCGATCACCAAACGGCTGGAAGTTTACCGGGATCAAACCGCCCCCCTCATCGACTTTTACCGGAACAAGGGCGTACTGGTCGATGTGGACGCCCGGCCGGAGGTGGATAAGGTGGTAGAGAATTTCAAAAAAGCGCTGGGGGTATAGCCGCCAGCGATTCCAGCGCCAAATCAGCCTCCGCCTGCATGGCGGGCCAGTTGGCGCAGGTATCGTCATAGACCGCCACAAAGCCCATCCCTGCGGCGCGGACGCCCCTGATGGCGGCGTACATGTCCTCAAAGACCACGCAGGATTCCGGCGCAAGGTCCAGCCGGGACGCGGTGGCAAGCCAGATGTCGGGAAAAGTTTTATTCCGTTTTACTTCGCCCGAATAAACGATTGCGGAAAAATATTTTCTGATGTCGTGGCGGCTCAGCGCCGCTTCGCAGCAGGCGGGGAAACTGGATGTGGCTATGGCGAGCTTTATGCCCCGCTCTGCCAGGGCCCGCAGTAATTCTGCGGCACCCGGTTTCAGGGGCACGGTTTTCTGATACTCTCCCAGGGCCATGACTTCCCATTGGGCGGCTATTTCTTCCCGGCTCAAGGATATGCCAAAATGGTCGATTACATAAGCGGTGGTTTCAGCGATGGTCATGGAGGCAAAAGCTGTTTCCATATTAGCAGGGATCAAAGCGGGATCAATGCCACCCGCGAAAAGCCAGTCCCGGCTGATGTGATCCCAGACATGCATGGAATCGATCAGGGTACCGTCGAGATCGAAGATGACTCCCGCATATTTACTCAAAAATTGCAGCATTACTACTCTCAGCCCAAAAGCCCACGGAGATTTTTCGCCGCTGACCTAATATCCGGCTGCGACAGTATTGCTGAAATAACCGCCACCCCTTCGATCCCCGTTGCCATCACTTGCGAAACATTGGCGGGACCGATGCCGCCGATGGCCACTGCCGGGTTCTTCACCGCCGCCCGGATTTCCCGCAGCCGATCAAGGCCGATGGTATCCGCATCGGCCTTGCTGCCCGTGGGAAACACAGCTCCCACCCCCAGATAATCCGCACCATCAGCCTCGGCGATTCGGGCCTGTTCCACGGTATGCGCGGAAACCCCGATGAACATCATTTCCCCCGCAAGCCGCCGGGCTATCCGCAAAGGCATATCCGACTGGCCGATATGAAGCCCCTCTGCGCCGATTGCCAGGGCGATGTCTAACCGGTCATTCACCACCAAGGGCACATTGTATTTTTTGGTGATCTTCTGTACCTCAAGTGCAATCTCATAGAACTCCCGTGTGGAGGCGTTTTTCTCCCTAAGCTGCACCATGGTAACGCCCCCGGCAATGGCGGCCTCAAGGGCTTCCGTGATGGGCCGCCCCAATGACAGCACCCGATCGGTGCAGAGGTAGAGCAGCAGGTCGTCGGGATTTAAACGGTTCAAGGGAATCATTTTTTCATCCTATACTTTTTTTGAAGAACGAACAAGCAAGAACGGTACATAAAGTACGCTCACCAGTATGATGCTCATCACCGTGGGAATCCAGATTTCATATTGGGTGAAAAACCGGTAGCCCGCCATGCCAACAAAAATTGTCAACAGCGCATAAAGCTGAAAGGTCTTTTCCCAGCGGCCCCGCCTGAAAAAGAATTCCAGGAACAGCACCGAGTAGACCGGCACAAAAACCATGCCGATGGCAGAAAGAAAATTGATAAGAATTTCTTCGTATCGGGTTATCGGAAACAGTACCGCGGCGAGAACCGTAAAAAGACCGATGACCAGAACCGGCATCCTTTCGGTTTTTGTTTTGACAAGCTGCCGTGAAGAAACCGCTGCGGAATAAAGATCGAGGAATGCGGTGGTCAATGTGGAAAACAGTACCACTGCGCAGGCCAGGAACCGCAGTCTGCTTCCCGCGATAAAGGTAAAAATATCCCCGCCGGTACTGATGCCGATAAAAAGCCCAAAGCAGTACATGAGCACGCTCCCGATAAAATACCCCGCAAAGGGCATCCCCGCCGCTCCCGTTTTGCTTTCGGCCTTGCAGGCGTAATCCCCGGCCAGGGGCAGCCAGGAAACCGGCATGGCGATGGAAAGTTCTATGCCCAGAGTCATGCTCATATTTTCAGAAAGGCCCGCAAAGGGGGAGGAGCCGTTCCCCCGTGCTTCAACAAAAAGAACCGCGCAGAGAATTGACAAAAGGATGACCACGATTTCGTTAAGCCGCGCCGCAGGACTCCCCATGATGAGGGCCCACGCCAGTACCAAAACCGAGAGGACCAGCGCCGCCCATTGGAAGGGAATTTCCGGCAGGGCCCCCACGGCGGCGCTCCCCGCCTGCACCACCATGATAATAGTCCAGCCGATGAGCTGCACCACGTTAAAGACCGCCACCAGGCGGCCCCCTCCCCTGCCCAGGGAAAAGGCAACGCTGTCCATGGCGTTCTCCTTCCGGGTAAAGGAGATGTAACCCCCAAGGGCAAGCAGGCCCGTGCCGATCAGGTGGCCGATAAGAATCGCCGCGATACCCCGGCCATAGCCCAGGGACGCCATGGTCCCCCCGGTGTATATTTCCGAAATTGAGATTGCCGCCCCCACCCAGAGCAGGAACATGGTGTGCTTCTTCATGAGGGGAACCTCCTCACTACGTTCGTCGGATGCAAATTCATAATGCTTTCCTCCAAAAAAAACGCCTTCCCGGAAAATCCGCGAAGGCGTCAAGTTTAATCGAAAGCATTAAACAAACTTCCTACGCCGGCATTATCCGGATCAGGTTTAAGGGTTTAAAGCGTCACGCCGCTTACTCTCAGCCGGAACTATCCAGCGCCCCTGTCAA
Source organism: Spirochaetia bacterium (assembly GCA_025997555.1). Classification (GTDB taxonomy): domain Bacteria; phylum Spirochaetota; class Spirochaetia; order Treponematales; family Breznakiellaceae; genus BNUT01. Next base: position 10,219 of record BNUT01000019.1, on the reverse strand, counting down.
TAATTGTGGGTTCAGTATAACCGGGCGGGGAAAAATGTCAAGGGCGCATGAAGGATGCCTCAGTTTATTTTGAGTTAGATGTGATACCCAAACAGAAGGGCCTATCCGCCATTTTAAAAACAGAGAAGGATTACATTGGACTTGTGAGAGAACCCGGTTGGTTCTCTCACAAGTCTCGCAAAATGCATCAGACTTTAGTCTGCGCATTTTGCATTTTTCAGCGGAAGTTGTTCGATAACTGAAGTTATCGAACAACTCTATTTAAGGAATTACGGATTGCCGGGAACGGGATTTGAACCCGTACCCCCTTGCAGGGAGGAGATTTTAAGTCTCCGGTGTCTACCATTCCACCACCCCGGCAAAACACCGCAAAGCGGCGTTAATTAACAAAAACTACCTCATTTTACCGGAGAGGTAACATGGGGTCAATTACTCATTCCGCCGCCAGCCGGTATATCGCCTCAATGTCCTTTTCACCAAGCTTCCGGTAGTTGCCGATGGGGCCGAACTTGACCGCCCGTTTTGCCATTTCGGGAATCCTGCCGGCGTCGAGTTTTGCATCGGCAAAGGAGACCGGGAGCCCGATGGAGCGGAAAAAATTTTTCAACCGGAAGACCCCTTCCAGGGCGGCCTGCTCGTAATCGTAGAAGGCGCCGTCCACGCCCCAGACCTTGGCGGCGAAGCGGGCGAGACGGGGGGTGTCCTCCTTGATGTTATAGGTGATCCAGGCGGGGAACACGATGGAGAGGCCCGCGCCGTGGGCAATGTCGAAGAGGGCGGAAAGTTCGTGCTCAATGGCGTGACTGCCCCAGTCGCCGATGCGGCCGGTGCTGAGTAGGTTGTTGTGGGCAAGGGAACCGGCCCACATGATCTCCGCGCGGGCGTTGTAGTCCTTTTCACCGCCGGAAAAGATCCGCCGGGCGTTGCGGATGATGGCCCGCATGGCCCCTTCGCAGAGCTCATCGGTCAGCTCAACGTGGGGTTCCCTGGTGAAGTACCGCTCCATGATGTGGGCCAGCATGTCCGCCACACCGCAGGCGGTCTGGTAGTTGGGCAGGCTGTAGGTCAATTCGGGGTTGAGGATCGAAAAAACCGGCCGGATGCACTCTTCGTTGACCGATTGCTTCAAAGACCCCTGCTCATTGGTGATCACCGAACTCACGCTGGACTCGCTCCCCGCCGCAGGGATGGTGAGCACCGTGGCAACCGGCAGCGCCTGGGTTGCCACTTTCTTGCGATCGTAAAAATCCCACACATCCCCGTCGTAGAGCGCGCCGATGGCAATGGCCTTTGCGGAATCGATCACCGACCCGCCGCCCACGGCGAGGATGAAATCAAGCTTTTCCTTTTTGCAGAGCGCCACCCCCTCGTGGACCTTGGAAAGCCGGGGATTGGGCTTTACCCCGTCCAGTTCCACCCACTCGACACCGGCCTTTTTCAGGCCGACCTTGATCTTGTCCAACAAGCCGGATTTTACAGCGCTCCCCCCGGAATGGTGGAGCAGGATTCTCTTGGCATATTTGGCGGTTTCACTGCCAACCTGATCTTCGGTCCCTTTCCCGAATATGATTTTAGTCCGGTTATAATATTCAAAATTTTGCATGATTTACCCCCGTTTCTGTAAAAGATGAAACGAATGTAACATGTAATCGGATTTTGATAAATAGTACGAAGAAGATAAACCACGAAGGACCCGAAGGTTCCTTCGTGGTTAAATTTTTAATCCTTTTTACAGTTTAAACAGCAGCTCCTCGTAGCCAGGGAAGGGCCAGGCTTCCTTGGCGACAATCCGCTCAAGGGCGTCGGCCCGGGAGCGCACCGCGTCCATGCCGGGCCGGACCTTTTCGAAGTAGGCCTTGGCCTGGGCGGCGGGGTCGTCGATACCCTGGGCTTCCGCCAGAGCGGTTTCCAGTTTTGCTGTCTCGTCGTAGAGCTCCGCAGAGAAATCGGCGATCTTCTTGGCCCGTTTCGCCTGGGGCACGTTGGCGGCCCCGATAGCGGCAAGGGCTGCGGCATCACCCGCAAGGGAGCCCGCATAGGCGGTTACGGAGGGGAAGATGTACCGGCGGGCCAGATCGATGGTAACCCCCGCTTCGATGTTCACCTGCTTGGAATATTTTTCCAGGTAGATGTGGTAGCGGCTTTCCATCTCTTCCCTGGTAAAAATCTTGTGGGCCTCGAACAGGGCGATGGTCTCGCTGCGGATAAGCACCGAAAGGGCATCCGGGGCGTTCCGCACATTGGGCAGCCCCCGGCGTTCCGCTTCCCGGACCCATTCATCGGAATAGCCGTTCCCGTTGAACACCACCTTGCGGTGCTTCGCGTAGGATTCTTTGATGATGGCCTGGATGGCGTCGTTTTTGTCAGAAGCTGCGGTTCCTTTGGGAACCGATTCAAGCTTGTCGGCAAATTCGCTGAGCACCTGGGCAACCGCCGCGTTGAGGTAGGTGTTGGGGGTGGCGATGGACTGGGAAGAACCGACCATACGGAACTCAAACTTGTTCCCCGTAAAGGCGAAGGGGCTGGTCCGGTTCCTATCTGAAACGTCCTTGGGCAGGCTGGGAAGGCTCGTGACGCCGATCTTGATCTTCGCATCAGCTTCGGATTTGCCGCTGCTTTTTCCTTCGGCGATATTGTCGAGGATTTCGGTTAAGGGGCCGCCGAAGAAGATCGAGATGATAGCCGGGGGAGCCTCGTTTGCGCCCAAGCGGAAATCGTTGGCGGCAGTGGCTGCGGAAGAGCGGATCAGCAGGGCATAACGATCCACGGCCTCCACCACGGCGGCGGCGAACAACAGGAACCGGGCGTTAGATTCGGGATTTTCACCGGGTTCAAAGAGGTTGATCCCGTCGTCGGTGGCGATGGACCAGTTGTTGTGCTTGCCCGAACCGTTAACTCCCGCAAAGGGCTTTTCGTGGAGCAGCCCCTCCATACCATGACGGCGGGCCACACTGCGGATGGTTTCCATGACCAACTGATTGCCGTCAACCGCGGCGGTGCTGTTGGTGTAGATCGGGGCAATTTCAAACTGATTGGGGGCCACTTCGTTATGCTGGGTCTTGGCGGGGATCCCCACCTTCCACAGCTCATAGTTGAGTTCCCGCATAAAGTCCGCCACCCGCTCCTTAAGTGCGCCGAAGTAGTGGTCTTCCATCTCCTGCCCCTTGGCGGGGAGCACCCCGAAGACCGTCCGGCCGGTCAGGATGAGGTCAGGCCGCTGATCGTAGAACTTCTTGTCAACCAGGAAATATTCCTGCTCAGGCCCGACGGTGGTGTACACCCGTTTTGTCGTGGCGTTCCCGATCCCCCGCAGCACCCGGATCGCCTGTTTGTTCAGGGCATCGATGGATTTGAGGAGGGGCACCTTCTTGTCCAGCGCCTGGCCGTAGTAACTGATAAAGGCCGTGGGGATGCAAAGGGTAAGCCCGGTCCGGTCCTGTTTGAGGAAGGCGGGGCTGGTCACATCCCAAGCGGTGTAGCCCCGTGCTTCAAAGGTGGCCCGCAGCCCCCCGGAGGGGAAGCTTGAGGCATCGGGCTCGCCCTTGATCAGTTCCTTGCCGGAAAATTCCATGATCACCGTGCCGTCCCCTGCGGGGGAGATAAAGGAATCGTGCTTCTCCGCAGTCAGCCCCGTAAGGGGGTGGAACCAATGGGTGTAGTGGGTGGCGCCCTTTTCGACCGCCCAGTCCCGGATGGACGCGGCCACAACCTCGGCCACCTCAAGGGAAAGTTCCTTTTCGCCGGCCTGGACCGCCAGAATCTCCTTGTAAATGTTTTTCGGCAGCCTCTGCTTCATTATTGCATTGGAAAAACTGTTGGAGCCATAGAGCTCCGCCACCGGGGTTTTGGTAAAATCAATTTCCCCGCAACAGTCGACGGTGCCGACGGCGTAATCATCAGAACAGCAACTCATAAAATCCTCCATAATATAATGTGAAAAATAAATCCTTATACATATAAAAGCAATTTTTATGCCAAGTGGAGGGGATTATCATTAAATTCCGAATGATTGTACCATTTTCAGAATGTTATGATAATTGTATATAATATAAGGAATTACCACGATGTAACCACGGCCTGTCCACCCCTGCCGGAAACTCAAGCGAAGATATGGAACAAAATCTATCAATACATTACATACAAGAAGGTAGTTTTTTGCCAAATTCATACATTTGTGTAGGCTTATAATTTGAAATCTTAAAGAAAGGACATAGCCCTACCCCTGCACATACTGTTTGCGGAGGTTTTCCAGAGATTGGGACACCACTTGGGTAAGGGTGGCAGAAGCTTCTTCGGTATATCTTGTTAAAAGATCAGCGTCGCCGCCGGATACAATTTCCGCAGGCTTTAAAAATTCAAAAACATCTATTTTGAGGGCATCCGCAAGGTTTACCAGGGTATCCGAGGAGAGCCAGCGCTTGCCGGTTTCAATGTCGCTGATAAAATTGGGGGAAATATCCACCATTTCGGCAAGTTTCGCCTGGGACAGGCCCCGAAAACAGCGGTAACGCTTTAAATTCGCGCCCAATGTAACCCGTAAATCGCTTTCAGCCATAGATACTTTTTAACTTCATTTAAATTATAGATCAAAACACGGATATTTGATGATTTTATCGCTTTGAGCGATTTTTCTACGGAGTTATATAGTTACGTATATACCAAAACTACCCCGCTTTCCACTTTTTACCCAAAACCTACCAGATTAAACTCCCACTCAACTATGTATGCCTAACAACTAGGGAAAATCATATCTTTTTGTAGACACTGGGCTATATCCCCGGACTTTATATCTCCACTTTCCCGCTATCCGTTAACGGTGTAGTTGCGTAAAGGTGCGGGTCAGGTTGTACTTGCACAATCGGAAAAGCTCCATCAGGTTCATCATCAAGCGTTACTGCGTTGACGGTTTCCTCTTGGAGTTGTGCTGGTTGTGTCAGTTCTTGTAATATCCGTTTCATAGCCGCGATCTCCGGTACGCTTATTCCTCGACCATATACCCGGACTGTTCTACCAGCCGTATAGCTTGCTCAATCTCGAAGTCGGCTTCCTCTAGTGGCTCAACATGATACCCTTCACTCTCAAGGAGCCAAATAGCGCGGTTGAGTGCTATTTCCCCGCGTTCACGCAACGGCCGCCTGGATTCTCTCACTAAGTGCATCATACTGTTTACTCCTTACTGTTAATTAGTATGACTGTTAAAAAACCAAGCCTATACATGTCGCTATCGGGAAATGTGTAGCTATGCCCGTTTTTTCCATTATACTCATTGATTTAATATAAGTTTCAAAGGGGGTTTCTATGAAGCGGATTTTGCGGAGCATTAAGCGTATTGGAATCAGGGAACGGACCGCACGGCCAATACAATATATCATCAATAGGCTTGTATTACTGGAAGCTCAACAGAAAATCCAATATCCTGCTTTAGAGAAACTCCTCGAAAGCATGGAGCAAGCAAAAAATAAACCGTAATACTCGTTTCATGTAACACTCTGCCAAGTTGTACTACCCTCAGTCCAGCTGATATGGTAAAATGTCTACGTTGCTTTCCCGGCTTTTGTAAGAGGAATATTACCCGGAATACCCTGTAAAAGCCATATTTTTCCTTATAGAGAAAATCAAATCCAACAGAGGCGGTGTTTCTACAAACGTAGGTTCAATTCCAGTTTTGGGTATATTTTTAATATATTCACTGATAATATTATCTAAACCATCACCAAACTGATGATTATCCCCATTGTTGTGGCCATGGTTTTGACTATAATTTGGGGTTTCTTTCAAAATAAAGTTGATGATTTCTTGTTTTATTTTACAAGTAATGTCAACTGCTTTCATATCTGTTAAATGCACCGCCCGGCATCCACCTCTACACCAATTCAATACACTGCAATCAGTACATTGCGGTAATAAAGTCCTGTTGTAAAAATACTTGTACGAACATCAAATCTGTTTTCTTTCAGCCGTAGTATAGCAAGTTTTATCTGGTCCATGATTTCATCAATGCAGGTGTCATCATTTATAGTAAATGAAGCACTAAACCCGTATTGACTTATTGGCTGCTGGCATACATAGTCAATCAACTTTTTTAGACTTTTAGTTTTACTATAATCAAAAACCGTATTTATCGTAAATGAGACTTTTGCCTCTTTCAATCGCTCTATGTTTTTCAACACAAGGGAAGCTGAATTTTCACCAGTATTAAGCGGTTTTGACTGTTCTAAGTCATCTAACGATACTTGAATACCTATTTTATTTTTTACCAGCCACTCAATCATATCATCAGTCAGTATGGTAAGATTGGATAGAATGCCAAATTTCATTTTACCTTATTTGCTACTTGTGCCATATATATATAGTTAATATATTAAAATAAAATCTGTAGGTATTGTATAGTTTACAATACCTACAGATTAAATTGTGAGGAAGTAAAAACTACTGTTTTTGAAAAGTCCCGTAGTAGTGACCGGTAACTTGTACAAGTGTCAAGGTACTTTCTGAAAGTGTGTATTCTTGTGTCCAACTAGTACCGTCCACCGGTTTGAATGTTATAGTGGTATCGGTAAATTCAAACGTCCCCGTCCATGCTCCAGTACCGCTCGCGGGAGAAAACGCCACAGTATACCCGGTAAAGGTATAATTACTGCCACCCCCATTCTGCCACGTACCCTCAAACTTCGTCACTTGTTCTTCTCCTTTTGGAGTGTCCGTACCGCCGCCGGTAGAACACCCAATTACAATGAACCCGAATACAAGCACGATTGCAAGTATTCCCTTACCAATTAGTTTCCTTTTCATGAAAACCTCCTAAAATATATACATTCCTTACGGAACATATTGCTCGTTAGTATGCACTTCATCACTTGCATTGCTGATTGTTTTGGTCATATTTCCAGTAGCTCATATTAACCAAAACTATACAATGCAACATGCCCATAGCATATATAAATAAAATAACATGCTAATAACTTATTGTCAAGAGATTTTACATGCGTTTAGCATATAAATAAGTAAAATATTGCTATAAAAACGAAAAAATTCCGTTTATGCTGGAATTTGGGCGGATACTTATGACGATTCAGGAGCTTTTTATCATAAATTTGAAGGATTATCGAAAATTACGACAAATTTCCCAGTTACAACTTGCCGAAAAGTGCAATTCATCCCAAACCTATATAGCGGAAATCGAAGTAGGTAAAAAATTTCCATCTCTCGACATGATCGAACGGATAGCCTCGGCGCTCGGCATCGAATCGTATCATCTGTTCAAGAATGAACCAATTCAAACTGATAGCACAGACCGACAGCTTACCCCGGTACAACGGCAAGAAATCGCCGATCAAATATACTCCAGCGCTTTGAAAATTGTTAGTCAGTATTGATGATGCCCCCTACTTGGGACAGGCACCGGGGACATGTTTTCCCTGCATCAGACCGATGAAAAATCAGCCCGGTTGGTCAGTCTGTTCAACGACCTGCCCCCGGCATCTCAAGATGTCGTTTTGGGCGTGATCGACTTGCTTCGTAAGGCGCGGGATAAAGAACAGAAAATTATATAATTCCGTTTTGATTTCGGTCCTTTTCAACCCAATATCGCTTAATAAGTCTTATGCCGCCTTTGCTCCGATGCTCTGTAGCAACAACACGTCAAATATATCCGCTTTCTTTCTGTTATTTTGCCGAAAACTTACTTCGTTGATATACCGTTGCCTATAGTCAACGCTGTAGTGGTGATAGGTCCCATACCACGCCCGCTTGACTAAGGCCCAATGACTTTCAATGCCGTTCGTGTGAATATCGCCGTTACAATACTGCCCGATTGAGTGATTCACCGTAAGGGTAGCATATCGGTTCCAACTGCTATTTCTCGTTCCGTGTGTCCGTCAAGAATGATATTTGCCAGTTGACAGATAAAGTTGGCATTCATGATGACGATATACCGGGAGGGACGCTAAAAGTTGATTTTGTATGAATTTTTCATGCCGTTAGGGGCATACATAGTTGAGTGGAACAAAATCTATCAATTATTCCATACAAGAAGGTAGTTTTTTGCCAAATTCCTACATTTGTGTAGGCTTACCCATCAAACCACCGGGCAACATCATATAAAACGGTATGCCCGACATCCGGGCGCATCGTCTTTTTTTTGTTCTGAAATTGTACCACTTGACTGATTATGCCTGATCTGCCGGGTAGGGCCAGAGCTTCCCATTTTTGTCTTTGAGGAGATAGACCCGGCCTCCGGGCCGATCCTCTTCTACGGCGATGCTTTCATCCGAAAGACGAATTTTTCCACCGCCCCCCGGCAGGTCCACTGCGTAGGCCGGGAGTAGAAGGACAGAACTCGAATTGTTCTTGAGATCTGTCCCTTCCAAGGCTTGCAGTTCCCGATACAAAGCGAGTCCCTCTTTGAGGGGGACCCGGAAGTGGGCGGTTCCGGGGGCCAGGTCAAGCTGGAAGAGGTAGTAGGGGATGAGCCCCAGGTCCCGGCATTCCCGGAAAAGTACGGCCAGCGTAGAGGCATTGTTGTTAATGCCCTTGAGGAGTACGGTCTGGGCCAACACGGGGATACCCGCTTCTACAAGGATAGTGAGGGCGCGGCGGCTTTCCGCAGAAAGTTCACGGGGATGGTTGATGTGGACCGCTATGCGGAGGGGCCTGAAACGGCGGAGCAGGCCGACAAGTTCCGCCGTGATCCGGTCCGGGGCGGTGATGGGGAGCCGGGTGCAGATGCGTAGGGACAGAGCCGGATTTGCTGTCCGCAGATTTTGAAAAAGCCATTCCAGCCGTTCATCGGAGGCGGTTAAGGGATCGCCGCCGGAAAGGAGTATTTCCCGGATTTCAGGATGGGCGTTAAGATAATCCAAGACCGGGTCCAATTCAGATGCAGTAATAAAGGGCGTTTTTTCGGCCACCCATACCCGGCGGAAACAGAAACGGCAAAAGCCGCTGCAGAACCCGGTCGTTTTAAGCAGCGCCCGGTCACGGTACTGGTGAATCAGCCGGGACGTGGCCCGGTGGCATGACTCTCCCAGAGGATCATTAAGAGCGAAGGGATCGTCCTGTGTTTCACGGGGGTCTGGCATAAACTGCCGACGGATGGGATCGTCTTTCTCCGGCCCCGCCAGGGAGGCAAAATGCGGAGTGACGGCGAAGGGCAGACTCTGCCGAGTCGCAATTTTTTCAATGTATGCCCGCTCCTCTACGCTTACCGATGCGGATAAGGCGGGGGGCAGATTATCAATATCAGTTATAAGTTTCAATTTATTTTCCCAGGATATTAATCGTATCGGTCTCATCGGCATGATCACACAAGAAGGGTGAAGAGGGATCGTAATCGATCCTTTGATTTCCCCGTTTCGCATAGCAATAAAGACAGTTATATCTGCATGTGTTATAGGCGCCGATATCCCTGCTTACGATGCAGCCGCATTCCCTCCGCTGGCCCGGATCCTTTTTGTATTTTATATCCGTTTTACAAATTCTGTTTATTAGTTCATTGTCGATACATCTGTTGTGGGCGATGTTATATTTACCAATATCTATTTTTTCACAACACGATGCCAGGGGCAGGCCGTACTTTTCTGCAACGGCGCAGATTTTCTGTGCCAGCAAATCGCATTCCTCATAATTCAGTTCGCGTATATTCATTGCGGTAAAATCTTTTTCAAGAAAGCTGTATTTATCAATAAAGCTGATGACGCATTTTTCCGTATAGGCGTGTAGATTCTCACACAATTTTTCAAAGGACCGGGCGTGATAATCCGCAAGAATAATGGGGTCGTAACGCCAGATAACCTTCTCTTTCCCGATTTTTTCTGAAAGCTCTTTGAAGGTATCCATAATGTTGGATTTATTTCCCAAACCCCGTTCCAGACTGTCATCATAGGGCGTCAGGGTAAATTGAAAATAGTATTTGTAACCCAAAGCATCTATCTCATCCAGACGGGGAATAAAATTTTTTGGATTTTTACTCCAGAATACAATACATTCGATGTATTCCGGATCGAGGGGTATCTCCGTAACCTGATGAGGGTTCATGGGATTTCTGACCAGCACCTTCTTTTCCCGCAGCCGCCTGATGAACCACTCTCCGAAAAACGCGGGGATGTCCGTCCTTCTGCTGGCGCTGCTGATGATATGATTATCAGCGCCAGCAGAAGGACGGACATCCCCGCGTTTTTCGGAGAGTGGTTCATCAGGCGGCTGCGGGAAAAGAAGGTGC
>BNUT01000018.1 GCA_025997555.1 Spirochaetia bacterium | reverse complement strand
GGGGCTTAATTATTGCACCCCTATCATAAGTATTGCACCTCGACAACACGGACAGAAGAAATTTAACCACGAACCACACAAAAAACACGAACTAAATGATCCATGAAACGGTTTAATGTTGGTTGATTTACCCCCCGTTTTACGCTGACCGATTTCGTATTCTATGAGTAAAGCGCCTGATTGCGGCACGAAGCTAAGGGGCGGAGAGGCGGATTCACCGCCCATGCCAAAACCCTGAAAAGTTTACAAAAATTTAACCTTTTGTTAACAACTAGTTTACATCTTATAGACTAATTTCAAAATATCAAAAGTGAATAAAATATTTACTTTTGGTCTCGTGCGTATGATATGGACGCGAAGGGACGGAGCAGTTGGAGCAGACGGAGTAACAGCGGGAGAATATGAACGGGAACTTAATGGAGAAGCTTCAAAATCCGGCGGAGTTACTGAAAAGCGGCGCCTATCGGGGAGCCTGCGGGTATATACCCCGAAAGCCGCCGGACCAAAGGTCCGCAGCAGATTGTCCTACTCCTCGAAACCCTGTATGCTTATACTTAATGAAAAAGCCCTCGCTGGTTTTTGCGGTGATTTTTTTCGTTTTTGCCCTGCCGTCCCTCTTTGGCCGGGATGTTGAAATATACGTTGAAGACCGAGAGCTGAATCTCCCCCTTGAGGGGGCCGTTATCCGTTCCTGGGACGGGACGGAATACGAGTGCGATGAAGACGGTAAGGCGGTCATTTCTGTCCCGGATAACCGGCAGGTGGTGATCCAGGGGGCCTATCCGGGCTACGAAAACGGCAGGCTTAATGTAATCCCCGGAACGGATCATTTTACCATGGCTCTGCGTCTGTCCGGGGTCATGGAAAACAGCGAGCTGGTGATTGAAGCCAGCAGGCCGGGGGTAAGCGAATCACGATCCGGCCGCAGCGTTGCCATCTCCGGGCCGGAGCTGGCCCGGACGGCGGAAATCGGCATCATCGAAGATGTGATGACCTCGATCAAGCTCCTGCCGGGGGTGGGCTATTCGGGGATGTTCAACGCCATGCCCTCGATCCGGGGGGGCGATCCCGGAGACCTTGAGGCGGCCCTGGACGGGTTCTACCTGGCCCGGCCCTACCACTGGGGGGGCGGCATTTCAATCTTCGATCCAAAAATGGTCTCCAGCGCCCAGCTCTCCCACGGGGTTTTTTCCACCCGCTTCGGGCACACGATCTCCGGGCTTCTGGAGGTCACCTCCAAAAAACCGGACCCCACAGAAACCGAACTGGACCTGGGACTTGCCACCAGCGCGGCGAGCATCAACCTCTCCTTTCCCCTCTTTGGCAAGGGCGGAATCATGTTCATGGGGAAGGTAACCTATTGGGACCTCCTGGTATGGACCGCTCAGGGAATAGGCAAGTCCCTCCCGGAAAATGAAATCATATCCATGATCAACGCGGTCTCCGTCGCCCCCTTTATCAGAAGCGCCGCCCTGTCGGGAAACTACCGGTTCACCCCAAACCTTGAATTAACCCTGAACGGCTTCTTCGGCAGCGACGGCGTGGGCGCGAAGTACATCACCGATTATGACGCCGACAGCCTGCTGAGTGACGACGGTATCACGGGTACCATGAACATAAACTTTGACTACCACAACTACCAGGGTTTCGGCATCCTGGGTTTAATTGCCAACCCCATCCCCGCCATGGTACTCAAGGCAACAACCGGGGCAGGGTATACAGAACTTATCGCCGAAGGGGTTCTCAATAACGATGTGGAAGTTCACTATAATAATAAATTCATAGGCACCTACGGATCGCTGTTTGCGTTGAGAGGTATTAATCTTAATACTACCCAATCCTACCATGCGCCGAATCTCAACGCGGGGATTAATTCGGACAATCTGGTCTTCAACGCACAGGCCCGGTTTGATATGGACTGGGATTTGGGGAAAGGGTTCCTCATTGCCGCAGGGGTACAGGAACTCTACACCAATTGGAAACAGTACGAAGATGTGGGCCTTTTTATGGAAAGTCCCTTATGGGAATTGGTCAATGGTGTGCCCGTTCTTATAACTGATCTTAAATATGACCAGTTGGATGTTTACGGCATCCCCCTTGCCTCTGTAATCTGGCCCTTTCATAAAATTGTCGATGTGAACAACCACGGGCTTTTCAGTTCCGCCTATGCCCTCATGGAATACACAACCCCCAATCAGTTCTTCGGAACGGAAGTGGGAATAAGGATGGATCACCTTTACTTTGCGGGCAAGGGCTTTTCGGTTCCCACGGACCCTATATGGAGCCCCCGTGTAAATTTTGACTTCAACATCCTTAAAAACAAGGACCTCTTTGGGATTTCAAATTTTCTCGAATCCTTCTCCGTCACCGTCGGTACGGGGCTCTTTTCTTCGATGAACGAAAACATCTCCTTTATCGAAGAAGGAAACGATGGCCTTGAAAATCTGAAACTGAACCGATCCTGGACATCGATAATCGGGACCAAATTTGATTTTGCCGGGGGCTTCAGTTTTAATATCGAAGGGTATTACAAACAGGTTTTTAACCGCGCCCATATCATGGCGGATATCACCTTTGACAGCGCCGACAGCGTTAATGTCAAATGGGGTTTTGACGGAGAGGGGCGAATTTGGGGCTTCGATTTACAACTGCAAAAACTGGCATCCCGGTATATAGACGGGTGGATTTCCTACACCTTTACCAACGCCCAATATTATGAACCCACCGAAGGCGAATTTGGGGACTCAGGCGGCGGGAATGACTGGTACTATCCCTCCTTCCACCGGTTCCACAACTTCAACCTGGTGCTGAACATAAAACCGGTCAAACAGTTTAGTATCGCCCTTCGTTTCGGCTTTGCTTCGGGCCAGCCCACTACTAAAATTGTCGACGAAGGAACGGTTGTTCCCTATCCGGTACAACAGGCCGACTGGGATGAGGCGACCCAAAAATATGTGCCCCGGCTGGATGAAAACGGCAACCGGGTGATCATTCAAAAATTCCGCCGTACCGGTGTAGTCCGGGAAGAAAGCCGGGACCCCTGGTCCTTCCCGCTGGACCTCAAATTCTCCTTCTTTGTTTTTGACAAAAAAGGCAAGGTGCAGACGGAAATATACCTTGGCGCAGAAAATCTCCTGTCCCTGGTGTATAAGCCCCAGGAGACCGGTACCACCTTTAATGAGTATACCGGCAAGGAAGATATGGGAAGCGATTCCGCTTCCTACGATCTGCCCATTCCCATGGTGTCATTCGGGTTTAAGTGGAGCTATTAGAATGAAAAAAAATATCTATGCGGTTTTTTTGATAACAGTAATACTGTTGCTCCTTGGGGGCTGCTCTTCCCTGTCCTGGCTTGTTGAACGGGGGGGCCGGGTCCTCGACGGGGCGGCTTTTAAGGAAAAAGTTCTGGGGGTGTACCGTGAAGAACCGAGACGAGGGGTACAGGTTTCCCGCAGGCAGGTACGGAAGGGCGGTGAAGAAATTATTACCATAATCAGCGATTGGATGCCGAATCTGAGCTTCCGCGCTTCCATGCCGGCCTTCTCCGATATCGTGGATCTGTCCACCGGGGGACGCTTCGAACTCAATTCCCTGTACTTTCTCAGCCCCAACCTGACCGGGTGGAACGAGTTTACCCTGGAGCTTTCCGGGAGCGGAAACCTGACGGTGACCGGCACGGGGGCTACGCTCCATCTGGATATGCCCGTTGAAAAAATAGCCATCACCGAAGGAAAGATACGCCGGGACAATAACCGGATAAACGGAGAACAGGCGATCACCGCCCTGCACAACCGGCAGGAGCGGATATCCGTGCTGACCGAATGGATGCACGCCCAAAACCCTCCCGCAGATTTTAAAGATCAGACGGAATTTGAAACATACTGGAAACCCATAGTCCTGCCGGAGCTGGTTTCCGCAAAAAAACGCCCCCCTGACTGGCCCGGAGAAAACGCGGCATGGATTTTCGCCGATGATATCCGGTGGAACACAACCTATACCCAGGCCCGTTTCCCCGAAGAGCTGCACAAGGTCCGGGATTCGGGTACCCTTTTAAGGGATTGGGAAGAAGCGTTATCCTGGATATATTTTGACTATGAATGGGACCGGCTCATCGCCTCCCTGAACAAAGACATTACCCTGATTAAAATTAAGTGAGGTAGCTATGGAAGGGAACGCCGGTTTTTCATTACTTGAACTTTTCACCATGGGGGGGATTTTCATGTGGCCCCTCCTCTTTTTCTCAATCGCCGTAATTGCCATTGCCCTGGAACGGATCATCTATCTGGGCTACCATAATTTGCATCTCGATGATCTTGCCGCAAGGGTTGACGAAGGCATCAGAACAGATACTCTTTCCGAGACCCGCATATACCTTTCAACCCAAACCAAACGGCGCATGGGGGCGAGGGTACTCCTTGCACTGGTGGACCGGTCCGGCCTGACGGAGGGCCGCAGTTTTTCCGAGCACCGGGTGGAAAAGGCGGTGGAGACCGAAGCCCTTACCTGCATCAATTCCCTGGAAAACGGCTTTAATTTTCTTACCGCCCTGGGTTCCCTTTCGCCCCTCACCGGGTTCCTGGGCACCGTCTCCGGGATGATCGGGGCCTTTAAGTCAATTGCCGAGGCCACCGAGGTAAACGCCCAGATTGTGGCAAACGGTATCTACGAGGCCCTTATCACCACCGTATTCGGCCTTATTATCGCCATCATCGCCATGATCGCCCATTCGATTTTTTCCCACATGGTTGACAAGTTTGCGGCGGACACGGAACAGGCCTGTTCCACCCTGATAACCGAAATCGCCATCCACTGTGAAGGCGGGCTGTCATACTCAGCGGCGGCCGGAAGAACGCCGAGACCGCCCTCAATTACAAACGTCTCCTATTCGGGAACATCATGGGAAGCGCAGGCTGACGGCAGGCAAAAATCTCCCGCAACAGGCGCCGGGGCCGTTGTGATAACCCGTTTAAATTTTACCAGCAACATTGCAAACGCAACACTGATAGTACATCTTGACGTATCATCACGGCCCGATTCTCATTTTGCATTTGTCGGCAATCCGGACAGATCTGCTTCCCTGTCAGATAATTATGCCAAAATAAGCGGCGCCGCATCAAAGGATGTGGTAATAAGGATTCCGGCACCGGGGGCCCATTATATCGACATAGGATACGGTAAAGACAATTTATCCGCCATCGGTTCGGATTGTGCATGGTTTAAAATAATTACGCCGGAAATACCTGTTCCGGAGGCGGAGAACAGTGAAACTTAAACGCCGGAAACGGAATCCCTTTGATGATTCAAGCGCCTCAAGTGATATTGCGTTCCTGCTGATCATTTATTTTATTGTGATCGCCGGGTTCAACGTCAACAAGGGTTTCCTCATGACCCTCCCCGCAAAGGATTCTACCCGGCTTATTTTGAAGGACGATCTGCTCCGCTTTGATCTTGATGCTGCGGGGGATCTTGTCTACCAAAACGAAATTCGGGACCTCCCCTTTGCGCGGCAGGAGATCCGTTCCGCCATTGCCGTACACCCGAACATGGCAGTTATCCTCACCGTTGATCCCAAAACGCCCTGGCAGCGGGTGGTTTCCTTTGTGGAACTGGCCCAAAATCTGGAAGTAGAATCCTTCTCGTTCACCATGAAGAATACCGGGGGAGAATCCCCATGAATATAAAACGCCGGGGAAGGAAAAATTTTTCGATACCCCTTAACTCCATGTCGGATGTGGCGTTTCTGCTGCTCATCTTTATCATGCTGGTATCCCTTATCAATTACCGCAAGGAAGTAAAGATCTCATACCCCGAAGCGGAAATGGCGCAGAGGACCAGTGCGGAAAAAAATCTGGAAGTATGGATTGACAAGTCAGGCAGGGTCTACCTTGACGGGACATCTGCGGACCTCCGCACCGTGGAAAATGTCCTGGCCGATACCTACCGGAACGCCCCTGACACCCGGCTCCATATCATTGCCGACCGGGACACTCCCTTTGAAAATATTCAGGGGGTCCTGTCCATTCTCCAGATCCTGCAATACCGGGTTGTAAGTTTTGTGGTGAAAAATGAATAACAAAAACAAACTGCGGATGCTCCTTTTTATTTTTGTCGCGGGCCTCCACGCTTTACTGATTTTTTTTCTCGCCTTTAAGGTACAGTCCGCCCCCCTTCAGGCGGAAGAGCCCCTGCGGGTCATGAAGCTTACCGATATCATGGAAGACATCCCGCTCCCCCCGCCGCCCATACAGGAACCGATCCCGGACAATGCGGTGGAATCCATTGCGGAAAACATGATCGAAACCGACAAGGTCCCGGATCAGACCATAGTTGCGCCGGGAACCATTACGACTCCGCAGAACAACAGCTACGGTACAGAAGAAGTCTATCTTCCCCAAAGCAAAATTTCTGTTCTTCCCAAATTTGATGAAATAAAAATACGTCAAAACATGGTATATCCCCGCATTGCCCGCGATTCCGGCATTGAGGGGACCGTCTACCTGGAACTTTTTATTGATCGTTCAGGTGTGGTACGGCAAGTCAAAATCCTGAAGGAGGACCCCCAGGGCCGCGGCTTCGGCGAAGCGGCGGTAAAAGCCTTTGATGGGATCACCGCCCAATCTCCGGCTCAGGCGAATGGAGAAAATGTTTCTGTACGTTACCGGTATCCGGTAAGCTTCAGGATCAGGTAGACTCCCCGGATTACGGTGTCCGGGGATTACCGCTGCCCATAAGTCGCATCGGGGCCGTGTTTCCGTTCCCAGTGGATACGGATAATATGATCCGGAAGCGGCGCGGCATGAGGATTCAGCGCCAGGGTGAAGTGGGCTATCTTGCATATCTCTTCCAGGACTGCCGCGTGGTAGACCGCTTGGGCGGCGGACTGCCGCCCCCAGGTAAAGGGACCATGCCCGGCAACCAGAACCATGGGCATGTATTGGGGATTTTTGTTCTGTTTTTTAAATGTATCTACAATCAGATTTCCCGTTTCCTCTTCGTAGTTGTTTTTTGTCACATCTTTACTGATATATTCAGTGCAGGGTATGGTTTCAGCGCCGTAATCTGCATGGGTGGTGCCGAACACCGGAACCGGCCGCCGTGCTTGAGCCCAGGCTGTCGCATAGGGTGAATGGGTGTGGGTGATGCCCCTGATGTCGGCACCCGCTTGAAAAAATTCCCGGTAGAGAACCCGGTGGGTTTCCGTATCCGACGAGGGGTTTAAGGACCCTGCAACGACTTTACCATCCAGATCGACTATCACCATGGAATCGGGTTTGAGCTTATCGTAGTCAACCCCCGACGGCTTTATGGCAAAAACCGACTTTTCAGGATCAAAGGCCGAAACATTGCCCCAAGTGTAAATCGCAAGATTACGGTGGGGAATTTCAATGTTCGCTTCGTAGGCCTCTTCTTTCAGGCTCTTGTAGATGTCCATGCGACCCCTCCTGTGGTTTTAGCGGGTGGACCAATACGCCTCTGCCCAGCGCAATTCATCCCGCAGGCGATCAGGTTTTGTGTCCCGGCCTATGAGCACAAATTCAATGTCCATCATCTCCGCCCAGTCGCGGAAGTATTCGGTGTTAAGCGCGCCGGCATACACCGAGTGATGGGTACCGCCCGCCAGTATCCAGGATTCCCCTGCGTCGGCCAAGGTCGGATAGGGCTTCCAGAGGGCGCGGGCCACCGGAAGCTTCGGCATGGGCTGTTCAATCTTGATGGTCTCGATTTCGTTCACGATCATCCTGAACCGGTCCCCAAGATCGATGAGGGTGGCAAGCACCGCAGGTCCGGGGGCCGCATCGAAGACCATGCGGGCGGGCGGGGCCTTGCCGCCTATCCCCAGGGGATGCACTTCGATGCGGGGCCTCTTATCCGCAATCGAGGGGCAGACCTCCAGCATGTGCGCGCCAAGGGCCGCTTCTTTTCCCGGCTCAAAGTGATAAGTATAGTCCTCCATAAAGGAAACGCCGCCGGGTAATCCCGTTGCCATCACCTTTGCCCCGTGGAGCAGCATGGACTGTTTCCAGTCCCCCTCAGCCCCAAAGCCGTAGCCCTGTTCCATGAGCCGCTGCGCCGCAAGGCCCGGCAGATGGGGAAGACCGTGAATATCCTGGAAGGTGGTGGTAAAGGCCCCGGCGTGTTCGGCTTCAAGAAATTCCTTTAAGGCGATTTCGATCTTTGCCTGTTCCAGCATCGCTGTCCGTGCGGGACCGGGACTGCGCAGTTCCGGTGCAAGCTCATAGGCTGCCTCGTATTCCTTTGCAAGTTTTTCCGCCGCAGCATCACTAACACTGTTGTAACGCGCCGCAAGGTCCCCGATGCCCCAGGTGTTTACCTGCCAGCCGAATTTTATCTGGGCCTCCACCTTGTCGCCTTCGGTAACGGCGACTTCCCGCATATTATCCCCAAGCCGCAGCACCACAGCATTACTGCCCTCAAGCCGGGCCGAGGCGGCGCGCATCCACACGCCGATCCTGCGCCGCACTTCCCTGTCCTGCCAGAACCCGGCCACCACTTTGCGATTAAGCCGCATACGGGCGTAGATGTGGCCGTGCTCGCGGTCGCCGTGGGCCGACTGGTTCAGGTTCATAAAATCCATATCGATGGTGGACCAGGGAATATCCCGGTTGAACTGAGTATGCAGGTGGAGTACCGGTTTACTGTTCAGCGCAAGTCCCTGTATCCACATCTTTGAAGGTGAGAAGGTGTGCATCCAGGTGATAATGCCCGCGCAATTCTCCGCCGCGTTTGCCTCGGCAAAGAGTTTTTTGATCACACCGGGGCTTATGGCGATTGGTTTCAGCACCAGTGTGCCCGGCAGAAGCGGGTCCCGGGCAAGCTCATTCGCCATAACCGCGGCATCGGCCGCAACCTGTTTAAGGGTTTCTTCCCCGTAGAGGTCCTGGCTCCCCACGATAAACCAGAATTCGTATTTTTTAAGATCGATCATCATATACTCCTTTTAAGAAGAGATTTACCACGAACCACACTAACGGCACGAACTTTTTAGTACATCCTGGCGCTTTTGTTCGTGTTTTTCGTGTAGTTCGTGGTAAATCTCTTTACTGCAAATATTCTCCCGCAGCCTTTTCTATTGCAAGGCCCTTGGTATATTGTTTTATGAAAACGTCAAAACCCTGCACATCCTTTGTATCCGGCTCAAGCAGCGTTCCTGCGTTTTGGGCAAATACTTTTTGCGCGAGGAACGATTCCAGTGATTCGCCTGATCCAATAGATGAATTTTTTTGCAGCATATATGCCGCCAGAAGCGCAATGCCCCATGCGCCGCCCTCCCCTGCGGTCTCCATCACCGCAACCGGCGTTTTTAACGCCGCCGCCATCAGCTTTTGGCCCACGCCCTTTGTTTTAAACAGGCCCCCGTGACCAAGCAGTTTATCAAGCCGGACGTTTTCTTTTTCGGTAAGAATATCCATGCCGATCTTCAAAGTAGCCATGGTTGAAAAAAGGAGGGACCGCATAAAATTTGCCAGCATAAGGGGGCTGTCCGCTTTGCGCACAAAAAGCGGCCGCCCCTGTTCCAGGCCGGTGACCGGCTCCCCCGCATAGTAATTGTAAGAGAGGAGCCCGCCGCAATCCGCGTCACCCTCAAGGGCCTTATAGTAAAGCTCATCGTAGAGTTTAGCCTTGTCAACTTTGGCGCCGAATGTTCCGGTTATTTCACCGAACAGATTTACCCATGCGTCAAGGTCCGAAGTACAACTGTTGCAATGCACCATGGCTACCGGCTTCCCCGTGGGGGTGGTGACCATATCGATCTCCTGATACACACGGGACAACTCTTTTTCCAGCACGGCCATGGCAAACACCGATGTGCCCGCAGAAATATTACCAGTACGCACAGCAACGCTGTTTGTCGCCACCATGCCGGTTCCCGCGTCCCCTTCCGGGGGGCACAGGGGAATAGCGGACCCCTGGTCCAATGCCTTAAGCGCACCCGTGGGGTCAAGCAATGCGGCACCCTCGGCGGTGAGGGAACCGGCATTATCACCGGCGTTCAAAACCTTAGGCAGTATATCCGCAAGCTTCCAGCCGAATTTCAAATCGCCTATAAGCGAATCAAATTGACCAATCATTCCCGCATTATAGTTATTAGTTTTACTGTCAATGGGGAACATGCCGGATGCTTCCCCTACGCCAAGAACCTTCTGCCCGGTCAGCTTCCAGTGCACGTAACCGGCAAGGGTGGTCAAAAATGAAATATCCCTTACGTGATCTTCCTTATTCAAAATTGCCTGATAGAGGTGGGCAATACTCCAGCGCTGAGGAATATTGAAGCTGAATTTTTCCGTTAGCCGCTTTGCGGCCTCTTCTGTAGTGGTGTTGCGCCAGGTGCGGAAAGGGGCAAGCTGTTTGCCGTCTTTGTCAAAGGGCAGATAACCGTGCATCATCGCGGAAATACCGATGGCCCCTACGGTAGAAAGGGGCGCGCCGTAACGGCTCTGAAAATCCGCTGACAATTTTTGTACCGCGTTTTGCAGACCTTGCCAAACATCGTCCAGGTGATAGGTCCAGAGGCCGTCCTCCAGGCGGTTTTCCCAGGTCTCGCTGCCCGACGCAAGGGTGGTGTAATCCTCCCCAATCAGGACAGCCTTGATACGAGTGGAACCCAGCTCTATGCCGAGGGCCGTCTTGTTAGTATTAATCGCCTCTTTGACATCCATGCTGCTAACCCTTCTTTGCTTTAGAATACAGGTCAAAGGCAACCGCCGCAAGTAGTACAAGCGGCGCTGGCCCCCATAGAGGAGAATAAATAATAATTAGTATTTCCATTGAAAAGAAAGGCCCCTTGGGTTTATACTAATTTTTTGTGATTCCAAAAGGAGGAATAAGTATGAATAGGGTCGCCATTAATCTTGCGCAGGGATGTGCCAGAATAAACCGCCACATTTATGGACATTTTTCAGAGCACCTCGGACGCTGTATTTACGGCGGGTTTTATGTAGGGGAAGATTCGCCGATACCGAATGTGAAGGGCATCAGAAAAGATGTGGTTGCCGCTTTGAAGCACATAAAAATCCCGAACCTCCGCTGGCCGGGCGGATGCTTTGCCGATGAATACCACTGGAAAGACGGCATCGGAGCCAAAAACGACAGGCCCAAGATGATAAACACCCACTGGGGCGGAGTTACCGAAGACAACAGTTTCGGCACCCACGAATTTCTCGAACTGTGCGCCCAATTGGGCTGCGAGCCGTATATCTGCGGCAATGTGGGAAGCGGCACCGTGCAGGAGCTTTCGCAGTGGGTGGAATACTGCAACTTTGACGGAATCAGCCCGATGGCCGGCCTTCGCGCGAAAAATGGCCGGAAAGAGCCGTGGAAGGTGAAGTTCTGGGGCATCGGCAACGAAAGCTGGGGCTGCGGCGGCAATATGACGGCGGAATTCTACGCCGATAATTACCGCCGTTACGCAACCTATGCCCGGAAATATGGCGATACTTCGTTGTATAAAATCGCCTGCGGGGCCAGTGATTTCAACTACGACTGGACGAGGGTGTTGATGGAAAAAGCCGGACGTTTTATGGACGGCCTTTCCCTCCACTACTATACTATCCCGAATGATTGGGCCCACAAAGGATCGGCCATTGAATTTACGGAAGCCGAATGGTTCAACACCATGCGGAAGGCCGCCCGCATGGAGGAACTTGTGCACAAACACGGCGCCATCATGGACGAGTTTGATCCTGAGCGCAGGGTCGGCCTTGTGGTGGATGAATGGGGAACCTGGTACGATGTGGAACCGGGAACCAATCCCGGTTTTCTCTATCAGCAGAATTCCCTCCGGGACGCTCTAGTGGCGGGGATTAATTTTAATATTTTCAATAACCATGCCGAACGGGTGCAGATGGCAAACATCGCCCAGACCATCAATGTATTGCAATCGGTGATCCTTACCGAGGGCGCAAAGATGATTCTTACTCCGACGTACCACGCTTTCGACATGTACAAGGTTCACCAGGACGCGGTGAAGCTGCCGGTTTATATTGAAAGCGAAACAGCGGGCGGCATCCCTGCGGTAAGCGCCAGCGCCTCCGTGGACAGCGAGGACCGGATTCATGTATCCCTGATCAATATCGATCCCAATAACGAACAGAAGATGGTCCTGGAACTCCGGGGAGTTTCTTTAAAGTCCCTAACCGGGCAGATACTGACATCGGAACACATGCAGGATCACAATACCTTTGATGACGCCGATAAGGTAAAGTTGCGGCCATTTACGGATGCGGCAATATCACGCAGTACCGTTACGGTAAACCTGCCGCCCAAGTCGGTGGTAACCGTGGAAATTATCCAGGGCTAAACCGGGCGCAGGATGACGGAAGCGGATTGTCCCCGCTGCATGGCGGAACAGAGGATGGAAATGAGTCCCCAGGGCATAGCCAAATTGGCGGCGGAGATTTATATAGAGCCTGATTTACGGGCCGGTATGGTTCTCTATAAAGGGAGGCTTGCCGCCTGTTCCCTCTGCGGCGATCTGCGGGAAGGGATCATCTGCGCTCATTGCGGCTGTTTTGTTCAGTTCAGGGCGCGGACGGTTAAGGGGTATTGCCCCCATCCTGACGGAGACAAATGGCCGGTGGGAATCGGTGCATGAAGTACCATGAACCAATCAGTAGATTTCACCGATTGGCGCGGGGGTTTTCACCGCCCCGCCTTTACCCCGATATCGATATCCAAGGATGATCACGCCGTCAGCCTTTTGGTTGAGCTCATACTTAAAATTAAAATCTCCGGCGGGACACAAAGGACACAAAGGAAAAGAAAGATAATTGCTTCTTCCTTTGTGGTTAAATTTCTTCAAATTTAGAATTGCTGCGCTTAATCCCGCATTACCTGAATCAGCCTTTCCTCAAGCACCGCCGAGACCGCCGATCCGTAACGCCGCTCATTCTGCGGCAGTGTTACGTTCTCGTCAAAAATGATACCGCCGGGGGGATTCCCCAATACAATGATCCGGTTTCCCATATACACCGCTTCCCTTGGATCATGGGTCACGATTACCGCGAGGCGGGGAAAATCTTGCAGCAATCTGTTGGTTAAATCCATAAGCTGTATCCGCAGGGGGATGTCCAGGGACTGAAAGGGCTCGTCCATCAGGATTATCTGGCCGGGGTATGCAAAGGCACGGGCGATACCGGCGCGCTGCTGCTGGCCGCCTGAAAGTTCCGAAGGCAAGGCGGCCTCTTTATCCCCAAGGGAAACCAGATCGAGAAAATGCCGGGCGCGGTTTTCAGCTTCGGTTTTCCCCATAATGCCCGTAATAGGAAGCATCACATTTTGCAGCACGGTCTTCCAGGGGAGAAGCCGGGGTTCCTGAAAGACAAAAGATGTGTTC
The DNA here is from genome assembly GCA_025997555.1 of Spirochaetia bacterium. GTDB lineage: Bacteria > Spirochaetota > Spirochaetia > Treponematales > Breznakiellaceae > BNUT01. The sequence goes on along the minus strand of BNUT01000018.1, from coordinate 11,265 downwards.
CTCCAATTTGCCGCAGTAATACTATGAGGAACACTATATCTAAATCGTATTGTTAATTCTCCATCATGGGGCTTGAGCAGAACCGCGATAAGCCGCAGAAGAGTGGTTTTGCCGCAGCCTGAAGGCCCCAGTATTACTGTGGGGCTATCGTCCCACTTAGGACTGTCAAGGGGAGAAGCTTTGCCCATTGGGCCCGGTTGAGTATCATTCCCCAATTCCAGGTTTAAATTTTTAAAGAGGGGCTTTTCGCTAAAGCCGAAGGAAAGGTTTTTTATCGATATCGAAGAAAGTATGACAGGGTTCATTACTGTTTCTTCCGCCTGTTAAAAAGTTTGAGGGCCAAGCTCAAAAGCAGTTGGCTCAGGGCGGCGGCTAAAACAGTTCCGGCGGTCCAGGCGAACAATTCCGCTGTTTCAAGTTGGACACGGGCACGCTGCATACCGGTGCCCAGGGCAAGGATGGGCTGGACCAGTACTTCCGCCGCAACCACCACCTTCCAGCAGAGGGAAAGGGAACTCCGCAGTCCCCCAATGATAAAGGGGGCAATAGCGGGGAGGTACAGGGAAGAGAGCCGTTCGCAGCGGGATAAATTATAGACGGTAAAAAGTTCAACCAGTTTGGGGTCCACCGATTTGATACCCGCCATGGTATTTGCGGCCATCACCGGAAAGACCATGAGGAAGGCGGTAAAAAGCGGGGTCCGGCCGGTGCCGAGGATGAGAAATGCGATGAGGATCACCGCCATTACCGGGGTGGCGGAAACCACCGTAAAGAGGGGTTGAAAAAAGGAGCGCGCCCGCTTATCGAGTCCCCCGGCAATGCCCACCGCAATCCCCAGCGGGACCGAGAGGGCGACGCCCCCCAGCACCCGGAGAAAACTTTGAACAAGGGATAATAAAAACCACTCGTCATGCAAAAGCTTGAAAAGCCGTTGCAGCACCGGCAGGGGGCCGGGGAAGATGAGGGGACTCCCGAATATCAGGGAACCTCCTTCCCAGAGCAGAAGGATGGCGGCGATACCGGCCAAAAACCAGGGCAGGGAAAAACCCGCACCCTTCTTTTCATTTAAGATAAAAATTATCCTTGGGAAGAGTCCCCCCGATGGAAACGGGATCAAATTCCAGAAAGGCCCGATAGAGGGATTCCAGCGCGGGCCGGGCCTGGGCTGCGCTGATGTAAACATAGTTGCTCCGGGGTATGGCGGCGCTTATCACCTGCGCCTTGAGCCCCAGGTATTTTTCCACCGGGGGTCCCGCCGCCGCCGGATTGGCAACCACCCATTCCACGGAAGCCTTAACCGCATCCAGAATGGCCCGCAAAGCCGCAGGCTGGGATGTGGCGAAGGCGGCGTCCGTCACCAGCACCGTCATGGGGTAGTTCTCCCCTCCCCCGGCTTTAATCCATTCATCCTGAATATTGGACACCACCTTAATGTTTGCATTACCCGACCGGGCCATGGTGGCAAAGGGCTCCGGCAGCAGGGCATAGGAGACCCTGCCGGTAATGAGGAGCTGCACAATGGAGGGAGGGGGATTGGAATAGTTCAGCGTCACATCCATATCGGGTTTAAGGCCCTTTGTACTGAGGATACGACGGAATACATAATCCGGGGTTGCCCCCTGACCGGCCACTTCCACGGTCTTACCCCGTAAATCCTCGATACGCTGAACCGCCGGATTTGAGGAAAGGAGGCTGAGCATCCCCGTACCCAGCACCGCCGCAACCTGTATGTTCTTGCCGCTTGAGGCAATTTTCGCCGCCGCATTGGGGGGAAGGATGCCGACCTTTGCGGTTCCGGAGGTAAAAAGGGCGGCCATCAGACTTGCGTCCGCCAGGACTTCGGTCTTTATATCAAATCCGCTTGCCCTGGGGGGATTATCAAAAAGCCGGACCATGCCGACCCCGGAAGGCCCGTTGAGGGTGTATACGGTCAGACCGGTAGGTGTTTGGGCGCCAAGGAATCCCGTCAGGACCCATCCGAAGATGCACAAAAGGGTGGTTTTCTTGAAATTACTCATGGGAACGTTATACTTGATATTTTTAATAAGGTAAAGAGGTATCTATACTGATTGCGCTTCATGGTGCTCACGGTAAAAAACAAGGGTAACCACGATGCCGCTTAAAAGGAGCGCCATGGTCAGCACAAAGGGGAGACTGCGGGAAACGCTGGAAAGCAGCCCCCCTATCCAGCCAAAGGGAGAGGTGGCGAACATGATGATCATGTGCTGGATCGCCATGACCCTGGCCCGTTCGGCCTTGTTCACGTGGAGGGCCACCAGGGATTCGGAAAGCATGACAAGGCTCCCGGAACCGAAGCCGTCGAAGATCAGGGAAGTGATGAGGATGCCGTACTTAACCGGCCCTTCAACAGGGGCCAGAACCAGCAGGGTCTGGCCCAGAAAATAACCGGCAAAACCCAGGAGCAGGGGAAGTTTGAGGCTGCCCCTGGTGGTCAAATGGGGTATCACGGTAAAGAGGAATACCATGGCGAGGATCGAGCGGAGCATGGGGAACAGGGGCAAAAGGGTGTCCGGGACCAGGAGCTTCTTGCTGACGATGACCTGCCAGAAGGTGGTGTTGATCATCCCCACGGCCCCCACCAGGGCGGTGATGACCAGTGAAAAAATAGTCCCCCTGGAACGGGCAATGATCTTCAACACCCCGCCGTAGCCCCCGGCCAGGGCGATGATACTTTTCCCCTTTGTCTCCTGCAGCCTGACCATGCCGGTGCCGGTTTCCCGGCAAAAAAAGTAGAGTACCAGAATTTTAACGGTCATCACCACAAAGGCGTTTATATAGAGGATACGGATGGCGGGGACCAGGGTAAGCCGGGACACCATGATGCTGGAAATCGGGGCGAAAAGGGCGGAAAGCTGGCCGCAGACCACCACCAGTGAATAAAGCCGGGTGATTTGGCTTTTTTCCGCGTCCTCAACGAGGAGGCAGTCCCAGGAATTGGTGGTCACCTTCATGGTCCCGTTAAAAAGGGCGGCAATCAGAAAGAACCAGAAATTTTCCGCCCGCCACCAGATCAGGCAGGGAATGCTCCAGGCGATAAAATCGAAAATGGCGGTGGTTTTGCGCCGCCCCATCTTGTCGGTGATGGGGCCGCTTAAAAAAGCAAACACTACCTGGGTAAGCATATACACCGTGGCGATAAGACCGATCTGGGTGTCCTTGAGCCCCAGGGCGATCATATACACCGATGCATAGGGCAGACAGAGGTTCATAGACAGGCCCCAGAGGGGCTCTGTATAAATACAGGCCCGTGGATTACCTTTCAGGCTAACAAGAGTTTGTATAAGGGGGTTTTGCTTCATGAATCAGGCTGTCAAGACCTTATGAGTTTCCTTGAGCTGTTCCCGGATGGGGAGGCTCTGGGGGCATTTGGTTTCACAGACACCGCATTCGGCGCATTTTGAAGCGTTTTCGTACTTCCGCCAGGGACTCTTGCCGATTTCCGCATAAGATTTTTTGGCGAAATCGGTAAGGTTGTAAACCCGGTGGTAGTTCATGATGGTAAATATCTCAGGGATATTGACCCCCTTGGGACAGGGCATACAGTATTTGCAGCCCGTACAGTACAACCCCGCAAGGCGCTCGTTTTCCTTCATCATCGCTTCGATGGTGTTTAATTCTTCCTTACTCAAAGCGCCGGTATTACCGGCGATGGCGGCGTTTTCCTCAAGCTGCTCAATGGTGCTTACCCCGGAAAGGGCAATGTTCACATTGGGATTGGCCAGCACGAAGCGGAGCGCAATGTCGGCGGAACTTTTTACCTTACCGGGAAGCAGGTCCTGGATAACCCTGGAGGGAGCGCCGAGGCGTCCGCCGCCCACGGGTCCCATCACGGTGGTTCCCAGCCCCTGCTGGTGGGCATAGGCAAAACCGGGTTCCTTGTTGCGGTCCATCAGGTTGTACTGGGCAAGCACCGACTCAAGCACCCCTTCGCCGTTTTTAATGATTTCGATCAGTTTGTTCCCCTCTTCCTCCCCCGCATCCCGGTCATGGAAAGAAAAAGAAATGTGCCGGATCATCCCCTGTTCTTTGAGCTTCTTCGCCCGCTCAAAGGGGCCGTTCTTGGCTTTTACTTTGGTAAGAAAGGCGTCCAGAGAAACCCCCCAGAAATGATAAAAATCGATATGGTCGGTCTGTAAATTCTTGAGGGAATTTTCCAGCCGCTTCTCGTAATCGTCACCGGAATCGTTCTCGATGGGGTTCTTGGTGGAAACCCACACCTTGTCCCGTTTGCCCCCCGCAAGGGCCTTACCCAGGATGATCTCGCTCTGCTTTTCGCAATAATAGGGGGCGGTATCAAAATAGTTGACCCCCAGCTCAATGGCGCGGTGGACCAGGGCGATACCCTTGTCTTCGTCAAAAATAGTCTTGCCATTCTCTTCATGAGAAGGCAGCCGCATACACCCCATCCCCAAACGGGAAACCTTGGCGCCGGTCTTTCCAAACTCTACATACTGCATCATATACCCCCATTCATTGGTTTCAATCATACTATCATAAGCGAACTTTTAAGACCAGCAGGTACTTATCAGATAAGCAGAATTCTTGTAATACACAAAAAAACGCCGGAAAATCCGGCGCCTAATGAAAAGAGAATTTTGAAACTGGATGTTCAGGCCGCTTAAAACGCGGGCTTCACTACTTTGCCTTGGAGGGCCTTCCGGGCTTTTTGGCAGCCTTGGCTGTCTTACCTGCGGGCCTGCCGGGTTTCTTGGCCTTGGCGGTCCTGGCTGCCGGTTTCTTCGCAGCTTTAGCCTTGGCTGTCTTACCTGCGGGCCTGCCGGGTTTCTTGGCCTTGGCGGTCTTGGCTGCTGGTTTCTTCGTGGCTTTAGCCTTCGCGGCTGCGGGCCTGCCGGGTTTTTTGGCCTTGGCGGTCTTGGCTACCGGTTTCTTTGCAGCTTTAGCCTTCGCGGCTGCGGGCCTGCCGGGTTTCTTGGCCTTAGCGGTCTTGGCCGCCGGTTTCTTCGCAGCTTTAGCCTTGGCGCCTGCGGGCCTACCGGGTTTCTTGGCTGCACCTTTCTTCGCGGCCGGTTTTTTGGCTGCGGGTTTCTTGGCCTTGGCGGTCTTGGCCGCCGTTTTTTTAGCGGCGGGTTTCCTGGTTGCGGGCTTCTTTTCAACCACCACAGGTTCGTCCTCCACTACCGGTACATCATTCCAACTAAACGTGTCGCTCATTCTCTTAGCCTCCTTAACAGTTCTTGGGTTTTTTTCCAGAGTCAAAACGATCCCGGAATTATTTATCACCGCCTGCGCTCCGGCCAAACGGGCCAAAGGCACACGGAAAGGTGAACACGATACATAACTTAATCCCGCACGGTAACAAAAATCTATTGTGAGAGGGTCGCCCCCATGCTCACCGCAAATCCCAATTTTAAGCTCCGGTCTAATTTCCCGGCCCTCACGGATAGCGTAACGCATAAGAGAGCCGACCCCGTCCTCGTCAATTGATTTGAAGGGGTCCACATCAAGCACATGCTTTTCAAGATAGGTGGGCAGGAAAGACACCACATCATCCCTGCTGAAGGCAAAGGACATTTGGGTAAGATCATTCGTACCAAAGCTGAAAAAGTCAGCGTATTTAGCGATATGGCCGGCGCGGATCGCCGCGCGGGGAACTTCTATCATCGTACCGATATGAATCGGAACCTTTACCCCCGCCTCCGCAAAGACCTGTTTCAGAATCGCCTCCGCATTGGGCCGGAGTAGTTTGAGTTCACGGGCGGTCACCACAATGGGGATCATGATTTCAGGCTCCACGGGGATATTCTGCTTTACGCAGTCAGCCGCCGCACGGGCGATGGCTTCAACCTGCATGTCGTAAATTTCCGGGTAGGTAACCGCAAGCCGACAGCCCCGGTGCCCCAGCATGGGATTTGCCTCGTGGAGTTTATCGATTTTCGGCTGGAGATCCTCGGCACGCACATTAAGGTGGGCCGCAAGCTCATCAACCTCTTCTTTCGTATGGGGAACAAATTCGTGGAGCGGTGGGTCCAGGAGCCTGATGGTGACGGGACGCCCCTCCATGGCTTTAAAGATACCGAAGAAATCCTGCTGCTGCAGGGGAAGAATTTTTTTAAGCTGAAGTTTCCGTTCTTCTATAGTATCCGCCGCGATCATGGCACGGAAATGGATCAATTTTTCCTTTTCAAAGAACATGTGCTCGGTCCGGCAGAGGCCGACCCCGTCCGCGCCGAATACAAAGGCCCGCTTGGCGTCCTCAGGCTGGTCCGCATTGGTTCTGACCTTAAAGCCTTTAAGTTTGCCCTTAGGAGTTTCACGAACCGAAGATTCCCGAACCTGATCGCACCATGTTAGGAAAGTACTCATATCTTTGGTAATTTCAGGAATTGCCAGGGGGAGTTTGCCCTCGTACACGTCACCGGTGGAACCGTCGATAGTAATCCAGTCGCCTTCGTGGAAAGTTTTATCGCCGATAAGAACCTTGTCATCCTGCACCGAAACGTCCTTGGCCCCGGCAACGCAGGGAGTTCCCATACCACGGGCCACCACCGCCGCATGACTGGTCATGCCCCCGGTTGAGGTAAGCACTCCCTGGGAAACAACCATGCCGCCGATATCCTCGGGACTGGTATCTTTGCGGACCAAAAGCACCTTTTCTCCGTGCCCATGCCAGGTTTCAGCATCGCGGGCGGAAAAAACGATCCTGCCGCAGGCGGCTCCCGGCGATGCGTTGAGTCCCTTGGTAATGGATACGGCAGCCTTGAGCGCCGCAGGGTCCACCATGGGATGCAATAACTGATCCAGATGCGCGGGGCTGACCCGCAGTATGGCGGTATTTTTGTCGATGAGTTTTTCCGCAACCATGTCGATGGCGCATTTAACCGCAGCGCTGCCGCTTCGTTTCCCGTTCCGGGTCTGGAGGATGAAAAGTTCCCCCTGCTGAACGGTGAATTCCATATCCTGCATATCGCGGAAATGATTTTCCAGTTTGTCTTTAATGCCCACAAGCTGTTTGTATATTTTCGGATTCCGGCTTGCCAATGTGGCGATCTTTTCCGGGGTGCGGATTCCCGCAACCACATCTTCACCCTGGGCGTTCATCAGGTATTCGCCGTAGAATTCCCTCACACCTGTTGAGGGATCGCGGCTGAAACAGACCCCGGTGCCGGAATCTTCGCCGAAATTGCCGAATACCATGGACTGAATATTTACCGCAGTACCTTTCACATTCCTGATATCATTTAATTGCCGGTATTTAATGGCCCTATCGTTCATCCATGAGCCAAAAACGGCGTTCACTGACCCCCAGAGCTGATCCAGAGGCGCCTGGGGAAAATCTTTTCCCGTATTCACCTTGACGATACGCTTATATTCATCAACCAATTCTTCAAGATCGGCCGCCGTAAGTTCCGTATCAAGCTTTACATTCCGCTCCGATTTAATTCGGGCAATGGCTATTTCAAATGGGTCCGGGGTTTTCTCATCCGGGGCCTTTATTTCCATCACCACATCGCCGTACATCTGGATAAAACGGCGGTAAGCGTCCCACGCGAAACGGGAATTACCGGTTTTTTTCGCAAGCCCATGCACGGCCTTATCATTCATCCCCAAATTGAGGATCGTATCCATCATTCCCGGCATGGAAACCGAAGCCCCGGACCGGACAGAAACCAAAAGGGGATCATCGGCGTCTCCGAGTTTCTTTCCCGTGTATTTTTCAAGCATTTTCAGGTTATCAAGGACTTCTTCTTCAAGACCTGCGGGGTATGTTTCCTTATTTTCATAATAGGCGGCACATACTTCAGCGGAAATCGTGAATCCCGGAGGAACAGGAATTCCCAAATTGGTCATTTCCGCAAGATTTGCGCCCTTGCCGCCGAGGACGTCCTTCATTTTCGCGTCCCCTTCGGCCTTGCCGTTTCCAAAAAAATAAACGTTTTTTATATTGCCTTTGCTCATCAAAAAAATTTTCTCCCTGCTTTACTATACCATAACAATTATATAATTACAAGAAAAAAAAGAAAAGCCCCCCATGCCCTTAACAATTTCGGCATATCCTTCTATTATGTTAAGATGAATTATTTAGACCTCCCTGTTTATAAACACAAAGACCTTATTCTTGCCGCCCTTGAAAGCCATCAGGCGGTGGTGGTGGAAAGCCCCACGGGCTCAGGTAAAACAACCCAGCTCCCGGTGATACTCCACGAAGCGGGATATTCAAAGAACGGCATGATCGGCGTAACCCAGCCCCGGCGCATTGCCGCCCTTTCGGTGAGTGAATTTATCGCCCGTCAGATGGACTCTTCCCTCCCCGGCCTCGTGGGATACAAGATGCGTTTCGAGGATCGCACGGATCAAAATACCAAAATCAAGATAATGACCGACGGAATTCTTTTGCAGGAGATGAAACTCGATCCCTGGCTTTCAAAATACGGCCTTTTAGTGGTAGATGAAGCCCATGAACGGAGCCTTAATATCGACTTTATCCTGGGGCTTTTGAAGCGGGTGCTGGAAACCCGGCGGGATTTCAAGGTGATTATTTCTTCCGCCACCATTAATGCGGAAATTTTTTCCGAATATTTCGGGGAATGTCCGGTGGTAAAGATCGATGCCATGACGTATCCGGTTACTTTAATATACGATCCGCCGATTATTGAATCCGTAGCGCCGTTAATATCAGATCAAAACAGCCGGAGTGATAGCAGAGGCGGATTTAATTCCCGAAACAACGGACGGGATGGTAAAAACGGCGCTAGAAGCGATACAAAGGGCGGCGGCCGTCCCGGCTTTGGCGCAAAGAGCAGCGGCCTTATCGCCATGGAGGCGATCCTCAACAAGGTTGATTCCATCACCGAACGATTTGTCAGCGAAAAACGGAAGGGGGACATCCTTGTTTTTCTTTCCGGCGAAAAAATGATAAAGGACTGCATGAGCCGCCTTGCATTCGGCCCGGTGGGATCGCACCTGCACATTCTTCCGCTTTACGGCAGGCTGGGAAAGGAAGAACAGGAACGGGTCTTCGATCCCGCGCCCAGGGGAAAAACAAAGGTGGTGATCAGCACCAATATCGCGGAAACCTCGGTAACCATCGACGGCATTACCGCAGTGATCGATTCGGGGCTTTCAAAACTTAATCATTATAACCCAAAAACCTTCACTTCAAGTCTGATTGAGGCCCCCATTTCAAAGGCATCGGCAAATCAGCGGAAAGGCCGTGCCGGGCGTACCCAAGAAGGGACCTGTTATAGGCTTTACAAGCGCCAGGATTTTGAAAACCGTCCCCTCTTTACCACGGAAGAAATTTTCCGCACCGATTTATCCGAGGTGGTGCTCCGCATGGCGGATCTGGGGCTTTCCAATTTTGAAGAATTTGATTTTATCTCATCGCCAAATCACGAGGGGCTTATTGCCGCCATAGAAACCCTGAACCTTCTTGACGCGCTGGAAAGCGATAGGAGTCTTTCAAAAACAGGAAAGCTGATGACCGAATTCCCCCTGGCCCCCCGGCAGTCCCGGATCATCGTAGAGGCAATTCAACAATACCCCGATGTAATAGAAGAAACCCTTATTGCGGCGGCATTTCTTTCCACCCAGAGCCCCTATCTGCTGCCGCCGGGTGAAGAAACGGACGCCCGCAAGGCCCACCACAGTTTCCGTGACGCGGACGGGGACTTTGTTTCCTACTTAAAACTCTACCGCTCTTACGGCGATTCCCCCAACAAGACAAAATTCTGCGAAAAGAATTACCTTGATGAGCGGGCCATGGCGGAAATTGTCAATGTGACATCCCAGCTTGAGGAAATTGTATCTTCACTTAAAATTCCGATCCTTTCCGGGGGCAGCGTCAACGATTACCTCTGCTGCATAAGCCGCGGGCTAATTCAGTTTGTCTGCGTCCGGGAAGGGAGGGAAACCTACCGCAGCCTTACCGCGGACAGGATCAGCATCCACCCCGGATCGGTGATGTTCAGGGAGGACCCCCAATATATCGTGGCGGGAGAAATCGTGCGGACCACCCGGATGTACGCCATGTCGGTCTCCCCCCTTTCAAAAAACACCCTGGAAAAAATCAGCCCCAGCCTTTTCGCCTCCTTCGGCGGAAGATCCCGCAGGGAGGGTGATCCCCGATCGGGCGCTCCCGCGGAAAAACTCAAAAAGCCCCGTGACTTTACCAACAATATAAAAATCGGCGGCGAAATTTTTGATATTGAAACCATAAAGGGCAAAAAGGAAGTTAAGCTTCCATGGGAAAAACTCGCACTGGTTAAGGACAGCATCCCCCGTGAAAATTTCTACAAGGGCCTGCGGGGTACAATCATAGTGAATGGCAAATACAGTCTCCTTGCGGGAGAAAAACTGGAACTGATCCTTTCACTGGCCCCTTCCCTTGAAATTGATGACGCCCTTACGCGGACCTGGCCCCGGCGGGAAAATTTTTCCTCCACAGAAGATCTGCCGGACCTCCTCTCACTATTGCCCGACCTCGTAAGCCCGGCGATCTGGAAACCGGGAAAAAAGGAACTGGGCTTTATCTGCCTCTTTACCGACGGGGATGGCAATTACTGGTTCAAATGCTCACGGGGTTTCCACACCAGCCTGAACGAAAGCCTTGCCAGTCTTGAAGCCCTCATCGACGAATTGGGGGACGAGGTGGATGTGGAAAAGAAGCACATCGTGAACCAGTGCTACCGGCGGCTTTCGGACTTTTTGGGGTAAAGAATTAAATTAACCACAAAGGCGAATAAGGCGCAGAAGGAAAAATCTGAAATATTCATCTTACCTTCTTCGTCTTTGCGGTTTTTACTATTCGATTTCTCCAAATGCATCGATCAAAAACGGGTCCAACAAGAGCAGACCTTCTTTGGTGAGTGCAATTTTATTGGCTTGCAGAAGTCCCCGCCATTTCGCTAGGGTTTCCGGTATCGCCTTTTCAAGTGTAATGCCGAAGCGTTTTTCAAAAAGCGCCAGGTCCGGCCCTTCGATATAACGAAAGCCCATCAAAAAAGTTTCTTTCGTCAGGGTAAGCCGATCAAGCGCTTCAACATCAACAGGAATAGGTTCCCCGGCCTTGCGGTCCAGCCACGGCCCGGTATCAGCCGCATAGGTAAAACGCTGTCCGGTACCGGCATCATTATCAATGATGGTTCCCGATGCCGCCGCGCCAAGGCCCAGCCAATTTTCCATGCGCCAGTAGCGGATATTGTGGGCGGACCATTTTCCCGGCAGCGCAAAATTGGAAACCTCGTACTGCCCATACCCCGCCTGTTCCAATGCGTCCCGGCCCGC
>BNUT01000017.1 GCA_025997555.1 Spirochaetia bacterium | reverse complement strand
GACCATGGTTTTCCCCCTTTTATTGAAAAACACTACAGAGAAAGTATAGCGATACGGGAAAAGTGTCAAGCCCTTGAATCCCGCCCTCGCCCCAATTATACTACAGGAGAATAATGGAGAATAATATGGAACATTCCGCGCTGTTCACCGATTTTTATTCCCTCACCATGGCCCACGGGTACTGGAAAAAAAATGAAGAAAAGAGAAGAATTTTAACCGCAAAGGAACCTTAGTCTCGCACTTTCCCGCTGAAATACTCCCGCACCACGCCCTCGGCGCTCTTGCCATAGAAATCGTAGCCTTTGTCTGCGGCGGCATCTGCTTCGGCGTAGAGGCTTGCTCCCCATGACCACAGGCCGTAGCCGCCGACCCACGGGCGCTTTGACGTGTGCGCGAACATTTCGCGGTACCATGCCGCTTGTTCGGCGGTGTCTGCCGCATTTTGGGTGAGCGTCCAATCGTTCGGCACGCGGGATGCACCGGCGACGCTCATGCAGCCCGTTTCCGCAAAGAAAAACGGTTTTTTGAAGCGGGTCACCACGCCCTCAATGCGGTCAAGCTCCGTTTCCCACGAGCCGCTTGGATAATAGCCGCTTGACGAAATCACATCGACGCAATCCCACCACGTGACGCATTCTTCCTGATATTTGTCCGTATTGTAGCTGACAGGACCTGAAAAAACACGCTTGGTTTTGGCAACCAAATCCCGCCATTTATCCGCACGGCGCTCTGCCATGACCATCTCACAACCGAGGATAAAAAGAGCGCAGCCGGTTTCTTCGGCGATGCGCGCGTAGTGCAGTTGAAACGCTTCGTGTGAGGCAAACCACTTGTTCCATTTAGGCTCACAGGGCACGTCTTTATCAAAAAAATTGATAAACGCGCGCCACGTTCCATCTTTGCAGTTGACCGTTGGCTTGAGAATAACCTGTAAACCTGCGGATTGCGCGTATTTGATAAATGCCGTGAGTTCGTCATCAGAGGGCGTCCGGTCGCCGGAAAAGTCGATGTGCTCGGAATGCGGCGTGTCCTGAATACCCGCAGGCGTCAGAATAATGTGACCGGCTCCGGTACGGGCGACGAGGGCATCGAGGCTCTTTTTGGCATCCTCAGAGCCGAGGACACCCCTCATGGGAAAGGGCGCAAAAGTAATTCCATGTATCGGTTCCATATTATACTCCTCCATCTGTGCGGTTTGTACTATCTGTACTATCTATACTATCCATACGGTGACTCCGAAAGGGCATTGCGGGAAGCCCGTTTTTGCCGTATAGGGGTGTCGGCCCGTATTTTATCCACGCGTAACGCACCCGCTCCGGGGCGCTCACCTTGCTCGACCGCGCCACAATTGTGTTGCCGTCGATGACCGCATCGGCGGGGTAATACACACCCTCCGCCCCTGCAACCTCAAAGCCTTCGCTTTTACCGCGAAATTCTAATCCCCTTTCGGCCTGTGAAAACGACACTCGAATGGCGGATCCCTCTTGTTGCGCCGCAGCAAAGAGGGGGCCGTCGGCGTCAAACTTTTTGCCGTATGCAACTTTCAGCGCCTGTAGGGCCAACCGGAAACCGACGGTTTGCTTGTCCAGGGGGTGAATATTATCGTATTCGCCGCAGTCGATGATGACCGCAAGACCGGTGTGGGCAATCGTCTGTGACGCGCGGTATTGCGCTTCCCGGAGCAGACACCAATTTTTTGCCGGAAGACCGGCTTCCACATCCTCGCGCGAAGCATACATGGGCAACTGCACGATTAAAAACGGCAACGTGTCATCATCCCAGTCGTTCCGCCATTGGCCGATCAAATAATAGAGCATTTCAAAGTAATCCGCCACCCGTTGTTCATCTTCTTCGCCCTGATAATAGAGGAAACCCCTCAGAGCAAAGGGTACCACACGCTTCACCATCGAATTATAGAGGTTGGCGGGACAATAGGGGCTTTTGTTACCGGCAGGCTGCGGCCACGGGCAGATGCCGCATTCCTTGTTGAGCGTCTCCCATGTGACGTCGGGGTCTTTAGCGCGCCGCGCCAGCACCCGTTCGTCCCAGGCGCTCCAGTCATCAAAGTAGGCTTTCATTTCCGCGTCCCACTCTGCGTCCGTTTTGCCGCCGACGAGGGCCGCGTAGTCGTCGAGATAACGCTGACCCGCCGCACTTTTTGCAAGCTGCGCCTTGCTCATCCAGGCGCTAATCGATGTGCCGCCCCAGGAGCAGTTGATAATGCCCACGGGCACTTTCAGATCAAGGGTGATTTTTCGCGCAAAAAAATACGCCACGGCGCTCAAAGTAGCGGCAGTATCGGGTGCGCACACTTTCCAGCGGCTCTTTGCTTCGTCAGCGAGATAGTCCGCGTCGATTACCGCGCGTTTTACCACCTGATAAAACCGGATGTCCGGATTGGCGCACGCGGCAAGTTCCGCCGCTCCGTTTTGGCAATTTTGCAGTTCCAGTTCCATGTTGCTCTGCCCGCCCGCGAACCACACGTCGCCAAATACCACGTTGGCAAAACTGATGACGGTGTCGCCGCCGCTCACGGTGAGTATGCCCGCATCACCTGCTACCTGCGGCGGCAGTGTTACGCGCCATGTACCTTGCCGCACTTTTGTTTCTTCCTTTATAGTACCCGCGGGCGTAGCCCAGGTCACCGTGACGGAGACGCCGTCAGTGCCTGTGCCCCATACCGGCACGGGTTTTCCTCGCTGTAAGACCATGTTATCGGAAAAAATCGCCGCGCACTGTATTGTCGTACTCATTGTGTCACATCCTCTGGTCGTTCGGTTTATTAATAGATTGTTTTACAATCACCTTACCGTCGATGAATGATCGGCCGCGCGGCGTATACTGTTCGTTTTCAATATGCTGAACCAAATAGGACAAGGCGACGTCACACATAGCGGCGGTATTAACCTCCAGGCTTGTTACGCCCACCCCCGCCGTTGTCGCAACACTTCCGTTGTCAAAGCCGACGATTGATATGTCCTCCGGCACCAATATGGCACATTCACGCAACTGCCGGATAACATCTCCCGCCAACTTGTCGTTGTTGCAGACATATGCGGTGTATTTTTCCAGTTGTAGCGGAATAGCGATGGCATAGCCCCGGGCGTTGCGGTCTTCTATGGCGTTGTCGTAGGGCAATCCCGATTCGAGCATGGCTTTACAAAATCCCATATAGCGGTCGAGGATGCTCGTGGTGGCAGTGGTGGAACCGATAAAGGCGATTTTTTTATGTCCCGCGTCAATGAGCAGCTTGGTCAGGTTATATGAACCAAGAAAGTTGTTCGACGCGACACAGTCGGCATCGCCTATTTCCGAATAAAAATCCAAAAACACACAGCGGGGCATTTTTCTTGTGATCATCGTCAGGTACGTGTCAGACAACTGACCGAGCAGGATGACGCCGTCAACTTTATTCCCGTCACAAAAACCCGGCGCGGCGCACTGCGTCTCGTCTTCTTCGTTCACAATTTCAAGAATGCCCAAATAATCCGTTTTCTTGAGTGACTCAAGCAATTTTTGATAAAAGGTCCAGTAAAACGAAGTTTCGCCCAAATAACGCGCTGCAATCAGAATACCGATGTTGTAATTGCGCCCCTGAAGCATATTTCGCGGGAGACTGTTATAGACATAGCCCATTTCACCGGCTTTTTTTTTGATTGTCCCACGCAATTCAAAGCCCACCCCGTCTTTTCCCGACAAGGCCTTGCTCACCGTCACCGTCGAGACGCCGAGTTCTTTTGCGATATCGCTCATTTTTACCTGTGATGCCATAAATTTCCTGCTTAGCTTAAGCGTTACCTAAAATTATACTTCATTACCAGTAGTTTTGTCAAGAAAATAAAGAAAAAACGATAAAAAATGGTAAATTTTTCAAAAATTTTGAAAAACACTTGACATCTCTCAATTTCAGTGATATGCTGTTTCTAATGAGTTACTTAACGCATTAAGTAATCAATTTCACCGAATAAAGGAGAAGAAATATGAAAAGAACTGAAACACTTCTTACACGAAGTACATGGACTGCCGTGATTGCGGCACTGGTTGTGCTGGCGGCCGCGGTTACCGGCTGTTCAAAAAAAGCCGATACCGCATCAAGCAGCGGTTCGGGGGAAATCCCAACGATTGACACATTGAAACTGGGGGCGGACTACACCGACCTTAAGGCGACGATTCAATTCAAGACGCACCGCACCGATATTCTGGACACGGTTTTTCCCCGGTACATTGCGGATTTCCAAAAAATGTATCCAAATATCACCATCACTTATGAAGCGATCACCGACTACGCGGAGAGCATGACGACGCGCCTTTCCACGCCGAGATGGGGAGACGTCTGCATGATTCCGACGACGATTCCGCTCACCGAGCTGTCAAATTATTTCCAGTCATTCGGAAATCTTGACGTGTTAAGCGAAACCTACAACTTTGCCGACAACCGCATGTATCAGAAAGTGGTTTACGGACTTTCATCCACGAACAACGTGCAGGGCATCGTGTATAACAAACGCGTGTTCCGCGAAGCCGGTATCACATCTATTCCCAAAACACCGGACGAATTCCTTAACGCGTTAGCTCAAATTAAGACTAACACCAAGGCAATTCCGCTTTACACTAACTTTGCGGCAGGCTGGACAATGGGCGCATGGGATGCCTACATCGGCGGCAGCGCGACAGGGGACGCCGACTTTATGAACACAAAACTTCCGCATAAGGCAAATCCCTTTGCCGACAGCGGCGACAATACCGGCCCCTATGCCGTGTTCCGTGTGCTCTACGATGCGATTGCCCGGGGCTTGGTCGAAGACGACCCGTCAACAACGGACTGGGAAGGCAGTAAAGGTATGATTAACCGCGGCGAAATTGCCACGATGGTACTCGGAAGCTGGGCTATCACGCAAATGCAGGAAGCCGGCCCCAATGCCGACGACATCGGCTACATGAGTTTCCCGATTAGCGTGAACGGCAAGCAATACGCGGCATCAGGCCCCGACTACAACTACGGTATCAACAAAAATTCATCGCGTGAAGCAAAAATCGCCTCACTGTTGTATATCAAATATTTGGTTGAACAATCCAACTTTGACTATGACCAGGGCGGTGTACCGACCGTAAAGGGACACGCGCTGCCTCCGACGCTTTCCGCGTTTGACGGCATCGAATTGGTTGCCGATAATCCCTCACTGGCAGGCGAAGAAGATTTGATGACCAACATCAACACCGATTCCGAAGTCGGGCTCAATATGACCAACCAGCACGTAATCGACGTTGCCGAAGCTGCGATCACCAAAGGCAAGACACTGAAGCAAATCACCGATGAATGGAACGCGAAGTGGACGGCATCGCAGAAAAAGTATAACGCCGCAATCAACTATTAAGGAGGAGATTGTATGGAAAAACAGCGTTTCAACTTGCGCAAGCGGACTACTCTGTCCGCCTGGTTCTTTAGTATACGCGGGCAGCAGATTGCGGTAACGGCATCTTTTATGCTCATACCGTTATTTTTATTGTTTTTGTTCACCTATCTGCCGTTCTTTAAGATGATGCAGTTCAGCTTGTTTGAGATGCGCTACATCGGCAAGCGGACCTTCGTGGGGTCACAGAATTTCAAGGACATCTTTTTGCGCCCTGAAATTTTCAATTCACTGCGTTTGAGCTTGTATTATCTGGCGGCATCGTTTGTGCAGTTGGCGCTGGCTCTTTTTTTCGCGACGCTTTTGAGCTTTAAGCTTAAAGGGTCAGGCTTTTTTAAGGGCACTATTTTCTTTCCGTTTCTGGTAAACGGTATTGCAATCGGTTTTATTTTTAAGTTCTTTTTTACCCGCGGCTTTGTGCTGGATTCCCTGCTGGTGTTTTTGGGCGCGAATCAGGAATCCCTGCCATACTGGCTCCGGGACACCGCCGTGAACAACATGATGCTCGCGGGGACATCGGTTTGGCGCTACATGGGGCAAAATATGGTGCTCTTTGCGGGTGCGATTATGTCGGTTGACCCGCAGCTTTACGAAGCCGCCGACATCGACGGGGCAAACGCGTGGCACAAGTTTATGTCTATTATTTTGCCGAGTATACAGACCATCATTGTACTCAATTTGATTTTGTCGATTACCGGCTCAATCAGCGCGTTTGAGCCGCCGTACGTGATTACCAACGGCACTTTCGGCACCGGCACCTACTTTGTCATGATGAACCGCATGGCGCACGAATTGCAAAAAGTCGGCTTGGCTTCGGCTATGGCGGTGGTCTTGATGGCGGTTATTATTTTGGTAACCGTGTTTCAAAAAACCGTGTTCCGCGTGTTCTTAGAGCCGGACGAAAACGGCTTCACCTTTAGCGAGCGGCGTGCCATGAAAAACCGTCTCGCCCATCGAGATCTCGCGGCAGGAGGTATTAAATGAAAGCTCTCACTGCGCCTACTATAAAAAAAACGCTCCTTACCGTGTTTAAGTATATCGCGCTTTTACTCGGCTCCTTTGTGGCGTTGTTTCCGCTCGTGTCGATTTTAATCACCGCGTTCAAAACAAACGAGGAATACGGTGCCACGACGGTTATGACGCCGCCCGGAAACTGGCTCTATTTCGGCAACTTTATCGAAGCGTGGAAACGCGCTCACATGGGTCTGGCGTTTATTAACTCTACAATTATACTCCTGTGCGTTCTTATCGGATCCGTTTTCTTTAGCTCAATGGTCGCGTTTGTGCTTAACCGGTTTAAGTTCCGGGGTAACGCGCTCATACGGAATTTGTTTTTGTTTGCCACGCTCATTCCGGGTGTTGCCATGCAGGTAACGGTATATCAAATTATGTATACCCTGCGGCTCGTGAACACGATGCCCGGCTACATTATTTTGATGCTGGGCACCGACGTGATTTCGATTTATATCTTCCTGCAATTTTTTGAAAACCTGCCCAAGTCGCTGGATGAATCGGCGATTATCGACGGCTGCACGTATTTTGGCGTATACTTCAAAATCCTGTTTCCGCTCTTACAGCCGGCAATCGTGACGGTGATGATTCTGAAAGGCGTGGGCACATACAACGAATATTACATGGCAAACTTGTATTTGCAGGACAAAAACCGCCTCCAGGTGGTGGCGACATCGTTGTACACGTTTACCGGCCCCCTCGGAAATCAGTATAATTACATTTGCGCGGGCGTTATCATCACGATTATCCCCGCACTCATCATTTTTATTACCTGCCAAAAGCAAATCTATGCGGGTTTAGCAAACGGCGCGGTAAAGGGATAAGTTTTTTATGGAGGCTTTATTATGAGTATTTTGAAAAATGCGGCGGCATTGCCGAACATTCCGTGGCAAGCGCGCCCCGCAGGGAGCGACCCCAAAAAAGACGTACTGTGGCGCTATTCCAAAAATCCGGTGATTCCGCGGGATTTAACGCTGCACTCAAACAGTATTTTTAACAGCGCGGTTGTGCCGTTCAAGGGCGGTTTCGCGGGTGTGTTCCGCTGCGACGACACTTCGCGGCGCATGAACATTCACGCGGGTTTCAGCAAAGACGGCTTTACCTGGGACATCAAAGATGAAGTGGTAGACTTTATCAAAACCGACCCCTCGCTGCCGGATTCTGACTACAAATACGACCCGCGTGTCGTCTTTTTGGATGACCGCTACTATATTATCTGGTGCAACGGCTATCACGGGCCGTGTATCGGCATGGGCTACACATTCGACTTTGAAAAGTTTTACCTCATGGAAAACTCCACGATGATTTTTAACCGGAACGGCGTGCTGTTCCCGCGAAAAATCGGCAAAAACTACGCGATGCTTTCGCGCCCGAGCGATTCGGGGCACACCCCGTTCGGTGACATCATTTATTCGGAAAGCCCCGACCTCACGTTCTGGGGTAAACACCGGCATGTGATGGGTCCCCTCGGCGCAAACAGCGGCTGGCAAAGTACCAAGATCGGCGCAGGCCCCGCCCCCATCGAAACCACCGAAGGCTGGCTCTTGTTTTATCACGGCGTGCTCACCAGTTGCAACGGCTATGTCTATTCGTTCAGCGCTGCGCTGCTCGACCTTGAAGAGCCGTGGAAAGTGATCGCCCGCGCCCGGCCGTATCTCTTAAATCCGAGGGAAATCTACGAAATCGCGGGGGATGTGCCGAATGTCACGTTCCCCTGCACTTCCCTCGTGGACGGTGACACCGGACGCATCGCGATTTACTACGGCGCAGCGGACACCGTCACGGGATTGTGTTTCGGTACGGTGGATGAAGTGGTGAAGTTTGTGAAGGAGAATAAGTTGTAGAAACAACCAACCCAGGATCCTGCCCAAGCCGCCTCCGGGGCTTGGGCTGTAAGCTCCCTTTTATCTCGCACCATCGTAATACAGCGTCCTCATGAATAAAAGATGATAAAACGTTACTTAGTGTCAATTCGACTTCAGTCAACACAATTTTTTCAACCGGATGATTATCCAATGGATAAAAACGTTCTTTTACCACAGGATCAGATAAACCAACCACTTTGTTGCATCCATTGTTTTTATCGTAATCTTTAGCCCAAATAATTTTGGGTAAAGGTATCTCAAATCTACCTCCATCCAGAACAACAATAAGAAATGACTTAATGAAACATCCCTGGTAAAAAAAGGATATTTCATCCTCAAAAACCGATGGGTCCGCCCTCATGATAAAATTCAGCCACGGTTCATAAAATGAATCTTTTATGGTCTTTCTCCTCATAGTAAAATACCGGTTCTTTAAATATGAAAAATATCTGGTCTCATCATTTTCATCTGTTCTTATATTGTCAGTAATATCTTCAAAATCACCGTGTTGTAATTTTGACAGTTCTACCAGCAGCAGTTTGTCAGTAAGAGGCTCATTAAGGTTAAAATTAACTACATTATGGTTTCCGTTTATTATAGGCGATTGCGGGCCTGACGTTTCATTTTTTGTAGACATTATTATCCCCATTGATTATTGGAGCATTATCCCCCTTTGTTGTATTTACCGTGATGTTGAAAAGCTTTAACACTATCTTTTTGAGGTTTTCAAAAAATTTTATGATACAGTTATCGTTCATCTGAATCCTCCTTTGTTTTGATGGGGAGAGGGGGGCTGTTTCCGTACCCCCCTCCCCTAATACCCCCGCGCCTGCCGGGCGTTTCCGAGCCATTCCCGGGCATTGGCATAGTTCGGGTTGAACCGTAATGCCGCTTCATAATCCGCTATAGCCCGGGTATAGTCTTTTCCTCTGTAATAATCACTGCCGCGATTATAATACGCATTGGCGAGATTGTTATTGGCACTGGTATAGTTAGGGTCAACTCTAAGCGCCTGATTATAGTCCGCAATAGCCATGTCGTAGTTTTTTTGGTTAAGATACGCATTACCGCGTGCGTTGTAATTATACGCATCATTCGGGTCAATCCGTATCGCCTGGTTATAGTCCGAAATGGCCCGGTCATAATCGCTTTTAGCCGCATATGCACGCCCACGATCGTAGTACGCATTTTCATTATTCGGGTCAAGCCTGATTGCCTGGGTATAGTCTGCAATAGCCTGGTCGTAGTTTTTTTGGGTATAATACGCAGAGCCCCGTTCACGAAGTTGGGCGGTGTTGGCTACGTATGTGTAAATGTTGTAACCCTGTTTATCAATAACTTCCACAAAGGAATATTTTGCGTCATTGTCAATATGATATATCACATTCCCGTCAACGACTTGCTTGAAAACCCGATCAATCGAATCAATTTTTGTTGTGATATTCCCCTCAACGACCCATTTTTCCGAGCTAACACGCACCCCATTCGAGGCATTATAATTGGTAGCAGTTGTCGTATTTCCCTCAATGACGGTAATCACCTTGGAAAATGCATCACCCGAGGGGGGAATATACGAAGTAGCAGTTGTCGTATTCCCCTCAACAACCCATTCTTCCCGGTGACCATTAAGAGCACCTTTATAGATTATTGTTACTGTATTCCCATCAATAACAATTTCCTTAACATCTTTAAGATGCTCAAATCTCATCCCTTCCGGCACTAGCGGACATTGGTGATAGGTTAGTTCGTAACTCCCAAAAACAGATATATCCGATGTTTTTTGTCTGTATGCACCATCCCCTAAAGCAACAGCATTTTCTGATGGAAAGGTCAGTTGGTCAAAATTTATGGTAATCTTACCTCCCGTGTCTCTGGTAGCAGTAATAAACCCTCCCCAATTGCCGCTATAGAATAGCTTGTATTCCTCTGCAAAAATACTACCGCCGCCTATCAGCAGGAATAGGGCGGCTATTCCAACCATTAGCAACTTTTTCATGTTCATTCTTTCTTCCTCTGCGGTTTTTGCCGACTGCCGGAGTTTTGCCGGGCAAAAATCCAAAAAAAATATATAAACACCCAACGGATGTCAATGCACCGGCGTCAAACGCCACTGTGTAAAAACATGGTCAAAAAAGTCAGTTTTTTACCAGTTTTAGATATTTATGGTATATTTCGCGTATACCATTTAAAATGTTATGATCGGTTTGATAATCAAGGTGCTGTCTAACGGCTTCAAGCGCATTTTCAAGTCCATTTATACCATTATCACGGCGAATGCTTCCCAAATAATAATCAGTTGCGTATTCATTGATCGTCCATGTATAACATTCCCCGTTCATCATGCATCTATAAACATGTATGTAACCAACCGCAGATTTTTCATTCATTCCAATTCGCTGTAATAGAGTTACTCCATCTTGGTGAGACAATGCACCCCCATATATTCTTCTTGCTGTTTCATAAGCTTCATGAACCATTACCTCTGTAATTACCATAATTTTCCCCCCAAAGACGGCCTAAAAGCCTTACTAAAAAAATCCGATATACCCCGCCTTCCCCGGTAATAAGTATTTTGGGGGGTACAATATGATTATCTATAAGATAATCATAATATCCTTATTATAATCAACTAATCGACAAATAGTCAAGTGCTGTTATAACCTAATAATTTCCTTATAGGCAAGGCAGGCTATAGGGCATGACAAAATTAAGAGAGTTATTGGCCTTCAATATGAGGGAAAAACGGCGCATCCTTGATATATCCCAGGCTAAATTGGCAAGAAAGGTCGGTATATCCACTCAATTTGTCGCTATGATTGAGCTTGAAAAGAAGTTTCCCTCCCCGGAAATGCTGGAACGGCTTGCGGCGGCCCTGGAAATTGATCCCCCGGAGCTATTTTCAATGCCCCCCTCCCCAGCGGGCTCCCTCAGAAAGCTCTATGAAGCGGTTTTGACGGATATTGAGCAGACGGCGAGCGTGGCGGTTGAACAGGCTGCAAAGGAAGCTGTCCGGAAGGTTATCGCGGAGCATATAAAGGAATTGGAGGGGGAATAATGGAGATTTATGCACTTTTCAGGCCGAAGGAAGAAGTCAATACTGAGACAAAAGAGCTTATGACCTTGGCGATTTCTGTCCCCCTTGAATCCCGCCCTCACCCCAATTATACTATAGGAAAATAATATGGAACATTCCGCGCTGTTCACCGATTTCTATTCCCTCACCATGGCGCACGGGTACTGGAAAAAAAACATAAACCACCGGGCGGTGTTTGAAATGTTTTTTCGCCGCCAGCCCTTCGGCAACGGCTTTACTATTTTTGCAGGGCTCGAAACCTTTCTGGAAAACCTCCGCAATTTTCGCTATTCCGCAGATGATATCACCTACTTGCGGGGGCTCAAAATTTTCGATGAAGCATTTATCGATTATTTATCGAAGTTCCGTTTTACCGGGTCCGTCTATGCGATTGATGAAGGATCGGTGGTCTTTCCCCATGAACCTTTAATCCGGGTGGACGGAAACATCATCGAATGTCAGATCATCGAAGGGATGCTCCTTAACACGGTGAACTTCCAGAGCCTTATCGCCACAAAAACCGCCCGTGTCTGGTTGGCATCGGGGAAGGGACAGGTGATGGAATTCGGTCTCCGCCGGGCCCAGGGGCCGGACGGGGCCATGTCCGCATCCCGTGCCGCATTTATCGGCGGCGCTTCGGGAACATCCAACACTCTGGCGGGAAAGGTCTACGGCATACCCGCGCTGGGGACCATGGCCCACGCATGGGTGATGGCTTTTCCCAGCGAAGAAGAGGCCTTCCGGGCCTACGCCGATATTTACCCCGACAAGACCATCTTCCTTATCGACACCTACGATACCCTCAAGAGCGGCATCCTCAATGCCATCAAGGTGGGAAGGAAACTTGTGGAGCAGGGGAAAAATTTCGGAGTGCGCCTTGACTCCGGGGACATCCATTATCTTTCGGTTGAAGTACGGAAAATTCTGGATGCTGCGGGCCTCCCCAATGTTGCGATCACCGTCTCCAACGATCTTGACGAATCGATCATCCAGACATTAACCAATGCGGGAGCCCCGATCAACTCCTGGGGTGTGGGCACCCAGATGGTCACCGGCGGCACCGAGGCGGCCTTTACCGGGGTCTACAAACTTGCCGCCCGTGAGGACTCTACGGGGAAGCTTGTCCCGGCGATCAAATTTTCCGACAATCCGGAAAAGACCACCAATCCGGGCGTCAAACAGGTGTGGCGTATCAAGGACCAAAACGGTATGGCTGTGGCGGATGTGCTCAGTTTAGAGCAGACCTCAGGGGCCGGGCCGGAGCCCCTCAGCCAGGACATTTTAGAGAAGGGTAAGCGCTATTCCTTCTGGCATCCCGCTGCGGATTACCGGCACTTTTATCATGAAATTTCAGGAAGCGCCGAATGTCTTTTAAAACTCCGCATGAGGTCGGGCGAAATTAAAGACAGACCTTCCCTTGCGGGAATCAAGGCCCATGTCACAGAGGATCTGGATTCCCTTGATAACAGTTACAAGCGGCTCCTCAATCCCCATGTGTACAAGGTTTCTGTCACCGCAAGGCTTCGGGATCTCAAACTTGAACTGATAAAAAATTATCTGGGGGATCTTTAAATGATGAAGGATGTGGCGGTACGCATTGTCAGCAAGGGACAGCAGCTGGCCGCTATTGCGGCGCCTTTTGGAATTCAGGCGGGCGCATTGATTGAGCATTTCGATGTTCCCGAATCGGAGATCGCGGCGGTCAGGATCAACAATGAGATACTCCCCCTCTCCGCCCGGATCGAGATCAACGCCGCCGTGGAGCCGGTGCTGCTGGAATCTCCCGAAGGGATCATGATCTACCGCCGCTCCCTGGCTTTTCTGCTGGCGGTTGCGAGCCGCCGTGTCTTCCCGGAAAAGAACCTCTACGTGGGCCATTCACTGGGGCACGGTTATTACTATACTTTTGCGTACGGCGGGAAACCTGCGGCAGCGGAAGTTGAAAGTTTGAAAAACGAAATGTGGGCGTTAGTCAAAGAAGACCTGCCCATCAGTTTCGGCTGCATGGCTTACGGGGAAGCGCTGGAACTTTTTGAAAAAAATCATCAGACCGACACAGCATTACTGTTGGAAGAACGGAGCGAATCAAAAATACCGGTAAACGAATGTAAGGGGTTTGTGGATCTCTACATCGAGCCTTTGGTGAACCGCACCGGGCTCCTCTCCTGGTTTGATCTGGTGAGTTATCAGGATGGATTCCTTCTCCGCTTTCCCGGAACCGGCCGGGGGCACATCATCGATCCCTTTGAGGACAGCCCCACAATATTTTCAGTCTACAGCGAATACAAAAAATGGGGCCGCATCGTGGGGGTCCACGCAGTGGGACACCTCAACCGCCTTGTTGCGGACCGGAGTATCCGGGACTATATCCGCATTGCCGAGGCGTTTCAGGCAAAGAAGATGTCGGAAATTGCCGAACGGATTTACGCAAAGAAAGATACGGTCAAGGCGGTGCTGATCGCAGGCCCTTCCAGTTCCGGCAAAACAACCACCGCCAAACGGCTTTCCATTGATTTAAAAGTGCTGGGCATCGAGCCCATCGCCATCAGCCTTGATGATTATTACACCGGCAATGACAATGCCCCGCTGGACGAAAACGGCAAGCCCGACTTTGAATGTCTTGAAGCCCTTGATGTCCCCTACCTGAACGAACAGCTCCTGGCCCTTTTTGCCGGGGAGGAAGTAATGCTCCCGGTTTTCGATTTCAAAAACGGCCGCCGCAAAGAAACCGGGGGCCGCAAGATCCGCATGGGACGGCGGACCATGCTGGTCATCGAAGGCATCCACGGCCTCAACGACGCCCTCACCCCTCAAATCAAACGGGAACTCAAATTCAAACTCTACGTGTCCGCATTAACCCAGCTCAATCTGGATGACCACAACCGCATCCCCACCACCGACAACCGGCTCCTGCGGCGCATGGTCCGGGATTACCAATTCCGGGGGAAAGGGGCGGAGCAGACTTTTCAGATGTGGCCCAGCGTTCAGAGCGGCGAGCGGAAACACATCTTCCCATTTCAGAACAGCGCCGATGCGGCATTCAATTCCGCCCTGGACTACGAGCTTGCGGTGCTCAAGTTCTACGCAGATCCCCTGCTCCGCTCGGTGAAGCCCAACATGACAGAATACACCGAGGCGGTGCGGCTCCTCTCCTTTCTGGAAAACTTCGCCCCCATCCCGCCCCAGTACGTACCGACCCAGAGCATACTGCGGGAGTTTATCGGGGAGAGCGAGTTTAAGTATTAGCAACCGAAGCATATTTCTTATCGCGGCCGGTACAATACTGCTCTCGATATCCTGCGGCACAAATCCCGTTGTTTTAGAACATGATGGAGTAAGCTCCGTGCGTATGCTTTCGGATTATCTGGGAGCGCTGAAAAACACCCCCGGTGACTCTGCGGTTTACGTGCTTGATTCAGGAAAGCCCGGTGCGAACATGCTCATCACTGCGGGAACCCACGGCAACGAGATTGCGGGGATCATGGCCGCTGTCATGTTTGTGGAACACGCTTCTGTAGAGGCGGGGCGTATCATCGTCATTCCCTGTCTCAACAATCCCGGTATTATTGCCTCTGCGCGGCTCAACATACAAACCGCAAAGGGGCCGCGATACTTTCCCCTGGGAACGCGCCTGGTACCCGCAGAACATCAGGGATGGGAAGATCCCCCGGCGTACTTCGCCCCGAACAGCGCCGCAGAACTTCCCGGTTATGAACAGCGGAACATCAACCGCGCGTATCCGGGAACGGAAGACGCCGGGCTTGCCCAAAAAATAGCCCGTGCGGTTATGAATGTACTGGAGACGGAGAACATAAACATCGCCATTGATCTTCATGAAGCGGGGCCTGCCTCAGGCGTCGCCTGGCATATCGTGGCAAACCCAAAGAACGCCGATATTGCCGCCCTTACCATCCTCGATCTGGAAGAAAAAAACATCACCATGCACATTGAGACGTCTCCTTCTGAAATGCGGGGATTGTCCCACAGGGAATGGGGGGACCGCAGTAATGCCGCCGCGTTCTTGGTAGAAACCGTCAATCCTGCCCAGGGGGACAACTATGCGCCGCCTCCCGACCCGGTCCATGATCCTGCCTTTCCCCTGTGGCGGCGGGTTGCGGTTCAGCTTGAGGCAATACGGGCCATCGCGGAAAATTCAAAGGGGAAACTTTCTCCGCAGATAGAATATTCGGGACTACCGGATTATGCGGCGCTGGAAAAAGGCGGGCTTGAACCATGGTTCTAAGAGACCGGCTGCTTCCTGAACCGGCAGATTATTAACAGCAGGGCAAGACAAAGCGGCGGCAGAAGAACGATAATAACAGAAGCGGGTGTTTTTATGCGGTATATGCTTTCCGCGCCGCTCCGCAGTGTTCCTGTTTTATCAAAAATAAGGCCGTAAGGGGCGTACAATTTTTTTGCATTGAGCAGCTGGATAACAATTTTTTCTTCCGACAAGAATTCCTGAATAAGCCCGGCGCTTTCGTATTTTTTCACGTCATCCGGTTTTATGAGGCCGGACAAAAGCGATATTTCCGCATCCCCCCCGCCTGAGGCATGGCTGCCGCCGATGTTTATCAAAATATCACAATTATTTTCCAGGAACAGCTTCACACGCAGATCTATGGCTTCTTCAAGGCTTTGGGGCCGCATAAAGGATATTTCGTTCTGTGCAAGAATTCCCGAGACCCGCTCCAGCTCATCCGCATCCAGTTCCGCGCCCCGATCATCGGAGCCTCCGGGTGTAACCGCGATCAGGCGGTAGTCACGGTTCGGCCGCAGCAGTGTCAGTACATCCTCACTGAGCAGCATATCCGCAATGGTAAAGCCCGGAGTATTGGCGCCGTAGCTTGACGCGCCGATTGAAATAATCACATCGGCGTCAAGGTGCAGCGCGGAACAGGCGGCCAGACTTGCCATGACGAAACCGGGGAATGAACCGGAAGCGTTTATTGCGATACGCGAATCTTTGGAAACCCCCGCCTCTTTTAACAGTTTTACTATCAGCGCCGCGGTTACCCTATTGCCCGTACTTCTTTTGGCAGCAAGACTGCCCTGTGTGGTTGTTATCTCCGAATAGTCAAGGCCGATAATGCCGAAACCATCGGGATCAATTTCAGTATCAACGGGTATGCCGGATTTTTCACGGGCCGATTTTACTTTTTCCAGTATTTCAGCGTACAGAGCGGCGGCGCGCAGAGCATCGCGGTCTGCCGGAAAAAAGAACAGGGCGCGATATACAATGACCGTCCACACAATTATTGCAAGGCAAATAAGTATGAATTTTTTATCTGAACCGCTCTTCATTGCAGAACCATAACGGCAAGCAGCGTCAATGACGAGACCGCGCCCATTGCAAGGGTGGTCCGTACCATTCCCTGCTTCAGCATATCATTGGCGATAATGCCGGGAATAAGCCAGCCTATTATCCGCACATCGGTTTGGAAAACAGGAAGCCCCGCAATGAAATGTTCCATGAACAGTTTAAGGGTAAGCCCCAGGAGTATAGAGAGCGCAAAACGCCGACGGCCAAAAACAAAGAAAAAACGGGAAAGCAGTTTTATCACCAGGGTGATGCACAATGCCGCCCCGGCGGTGAGCAGCGCTTCCTGCGGCCTCTGTAAGGACAGGGCGATATAACCGGGAACAATAATGCCGCCGGGAGATACACCGGCCAGCTCAATAAACAGGAGGCTGATGAATATTCCCGCAATGATATACAACTCCTGGCCCATCAAAAACACGCTCCGGTAATTTTTCTGAAATCCGTTTTTTTCTTTTTTGTTTCAAGCCATGCTCCGGCAAGACGGCCCCTGCCGCCGTAGTTGCCCATTGCCATGACAAGGGTATCCCGCGGGGTTTCTGAAATCATCCGGTCTATTGCGGACAAATCCCGTATGATCCCGCAGCGCGCCCCCGATTGTTTCACGGCGCGGCGCAGATACCACGGCGCGTGCCCCATGAACAGGCAGCGCTCAAAACAGGGTTCGTCACTTCCCATTGTGTGTGCCGCATATTGCACAAAACTTTTTGTTCTGTCCGGCCGGTCCTCACGGTTAATCACCAGCATGATACACTGCATGTCCTTCAATTTTTCTTTGAATGCGGAGAGGGTATGACCGACAATTTTTCCGGTTGATTCAATGTCATTTGCGGCGCGGGCATCGGCGAAAAAAACTCCGTGGGCCCCTTCCATCCATGAAAAAAGCGCAAAGGCACCGGCGTCCCGTGTATAGGGCAGAAATGCCCGCAGCGCTTCATCCCTGTTGATACCAAGACAGTCCGCAACCCCAAGAACTGCGGCGATATTTTCCGGGAATTCACCTTCGATCTCTGCGCCAATTTCAACGGGATTTACAAAATGGTATTCCAAATCTTTTTGTTTTTCCCCATTCCGCCATATCTCATTAAAACGGCTGTCGGAACTTACCAGGATGCGGTTGGGGGGAATTGCCCCGGCAAAGGCTGCGGCGGCATCTGCTGCGGAGCCGAGTTCCAGGGTATGATCGGGGCGCACATTGGTTATCACCGTAATATCGGGGTCCAGCCAGCGCGCGGAGATTTGCTGCAGCTCCGCTTTTATTGCGCTGCACTCAAACACCAGCGCCTCCGCACCGGAAAAAACAGAGCGGAGCATCATGTTCCGCTGTTCCCGCACATTGGCGGGTCCCGGCCGCCTGATAGTTCTTTCCGTCCCGTCGGGCAGCAGCAGCCGTGCGGCGCTTCCGCTGGTCTTGCCGAAAACCACCATGCCCCTGGAGCGCAGCAGCGTATGTATCATGCGGGTTACCGTGGACTTGCCCCGGGAGCCGTTTACCTGAATAACCAGGACAAGTTTTTTTCTGGCAAAACGCAGTAACACTGTTTCAACCAGAAGAAAAAGGAGAAAGCCAATCGCTGCGAAAAGGGCGGCATACAAGGGTTTACCCAAGGCGGGGGATCATTTCAGATAACTCCCGATGCCCCTTTCCTGTAACTCGTAATAATCGGGAATGCCCTCAAGCTCAACTTCATATTCGGGGTAATCCATGGACAGGGCAAAGGCAAACTCCGTAATACCGGCGAGGTGCCGCCCTACCCGCTCCTCCAGGGGATGCCCGTTTTCGTCAAAGGGCACATAGAGGCGTCCGAGCTGCTGGGCCTTTACATAATAGGGGTCCTTCCCCTCAAGAACGAGGGCCTCATCGGTGCGGCCCCGGAGTCTGCCCTGGGCCGGGTTAGCCGTTTCCATAAGAACCGCAAAGGTCTCCGTGGCATCCCCAAGTTCCCGGTGGGTCAGGCCCCGCAGATTTTTGGGGGAAGGCTCAAGGCCGATGAGTATGTCCTGCATCTCAAGCCCAAGCACCACACCGGAAGCCAGGGGCATCGCCCGCTCATGGGAGACAATGGCGTTGATAACCGGATACTCAGGGGACGCTTCGTGGAGGTCAATGGTCAGATTGATGTTTTCATTTCGTATGAGCTCCGTGATTCCATAACAGACTTTTTCGGTAAACGTACCGTTGGTCCTGCCGGGGTAGCCCCGGTTGAGGTTGCGGGTTTCGTTTCCGGAAAGATGCTGCCCGGTTGAGGCGTGGATGTACACATCAGGATCGGGCCACTGATCCAGGGGGTTCGTGGCGCGGGAACCGTAACGGAAGGTCCGCTCGCGGCCGTCCGGGGTATTGATGCTGAACGAAGCGGGGGCCCCTTCCTGTGGGTCATTGTGGGTAAAACCGGAATTGTTGGCCCGGGGAATCACATAGAGGGTCCCCCTGGCGGCGCGGACATTCTCGATCAGGAGGACTGCGGACAAAAGCCCGCTTGGTTCATTGGGATGGGTACCCCCAAGCACCAGCATGGAACCCCCCGGCTCCTTGCCCTGGAACACATACACATCGGTGTCCCCATGGGTACCGGCCAGACCGGGATACCACTCGGACAGTTTGCGTACCGATGTAACCCCCGGCCCGGTTACAATGATTTCAGGCTTACGGTGCGCAAGAAACTCCCCGCCGGAAATTATCGACATAGCAATGGCAGCACAGCCGACAATGATCGCGGTAATATGATGTCTTTTCAATTTTGCATCCTCATCACTTTATCAGGAACAGCCGCAGCAGCAGGGGAACGGCCACCATAGCGGCGCCGGCCTGCTTCTTCCAGTCCCTCTCGGTGATGATATTCCAGACAGAAAGGGCCAGCACCACCGCCACGATAACTAAATACACTGCAAACATATCTACCCTGCCTATAAAATACTTCTAATCTGTTTTGAAAAGGTAATAAACAAAAGCGCCCACACAATAATTACGAGGCCGGGAATGATGAGCCTGCGGAGTACCCGGGAATATTTTTCTTCCCCGATAACCTGGGCCGCAAAAATTGCCGAAAGGGCTGTGGGGGGCATAAAGTCCCCAAGGGATGCGATCAGCGAAAGCGCCGCAGCGGTTATGATCTGATCGGTGTTTAAGAGGGCAAGCAGAAAGGGAACCCCCAACACACTTGCGGAACCAAAGGCCGAGACCGCGCCGAACACCGGCATGGTAATCGCGATTGCCCCGTAGAGCAGCGCCGGATCTACCGAAAGGGCGCTTACCACCACAAAACCGCGCACCCCCGTAAGGGTCATCACCTGAATGAACATGCCCACCCCGGCGAGGATTCCCAACACGGGAAGCGCATCGTTCACTGCGGACTTTGCGGCCTTAAGTATATTGAAACGCTTACCCACAAAGAAACCCGACGCCGCGCCGACAAGGAACACCACCGGCAGCCCGACCCCAAAAATACCCGGCAGAATCTGCCCCAGTACCATCAGAAGCGCCACCAGCACAATCGGGATGAACAGCCGCAGGCCATATTTTTCATATACGGCGACATCGAGTTTGGAAGAAAGATCATCCCAACTCATTTTTTTGATGTGCTTAAGGCCGAAGTACCACGAAAACAGTATTGCCAGGGGCATGGTCAAAAGGAGGAGCGGCACGGCAAACCCCACATAGGGCATATCAATACCGCCGCCGATGAGCATGGCGGGAATATTTACCGGCGGGGCGATCATGCCCAGAATTCCGGCGGTGGCGATAAAGGCACCGGCATTAAGCACGGGAAGTCCCAGGGTAACGAGCACCGGCGCAACAATGGCCCCCGCAGTCAGAACCGACGCGCTGGAACTGCCGGTAATCATGCCGGGAAACATTGCCACCAGCATGAGCAGGGGCAGCAGCAGAACCGGAAAATTCCTGAACCGTTTGATAATAACAATACTCAGGGCGTCAAGACTGCCGCTTTCCTGCACCGAGCGCATAAAGATCATCGCCGTTGCAATTACCAGAATGGTATCGACATAGGCAAAAGTACCTTCCACCAGATGCCGTATGCCCCCCGCCGCGTTTCCCGAAATGATAAGAGTTATGAGGGACGCCGCAAACATGGACAGGGAAACCGGCAGCTTGAGGGCAAATGCGCCGAGGATAAAAACCCCCACCATTATCAGAAAATAAACAAATTCGATGGACACCGCTTCCTCACTTAAAGGCCGCAATGAGCGGGGCGCTTACTGCGGAAATCTTGTCCACCTTTTGCAGGACTATCCCCGCGCTTCGGGCAAGCCCCGCGATCAATCCGTCCTTATCCCCGTCCCCAACGACAATCACATAATCGGAGGCCGGTACGGCGGCCCTGACAAAAACATCCGACAGGGTTCCCCGGCGGCCCTCTCCGCCGACATGGAGGGCGATTATTTTTAAGCCCATTTCACGGGCCTTTTTGATCAGCGCATTGGTGCGCTCAAGCTCGGTCTCGGCGCTGATCCCCGCAGCCCCAAGTCCCTTGGAGCTGCCGCCGACCACCAGAATCAGGGTTTTGTCCGCAGTGCCAAGACCCGCAGCGCCTATCAGGGGATCGGTGCGGAAGTCAAACCGCGCGCGGGTAAGGAGCACCCTGACCATTTCAAAATCGGCGCTCTGTCCCACAGAAGTAAGAACCGCGGGTTTATCCGCAAATGCGGTACTCTGCTGTGCGAATACCGGAGAGACACTCAAAAAAACACATAAGACAAAAACAGTTATTCTGTGCATAAAGCCTCCAGGCGGCGGTAAAGACGGCGGACACGGCTGTTTTACATCCGGAGACGCAAAACATCTGTGTCCGCCGTATCCTGTCAATTCAACTCAATAGACTTGTTCGGCAACTCGGTTAGTTATCGAACAACTCTAATAACCCTTTGCATGTCCGTCGCGGCGGAAGTCCGCGCCGCCGTAGAGCAGCTTTGCGTAGCGATCATATACCACTGCGTGAACGCCGCCGAAAGAGGGGTCCCTTTCGGAACTGTAATTAACATCGTATCCCAAATTCTTTAACCCGTTGGTGGTTGCTTCGGAAATACCGCCCTCAAGATAAACCGGCCCTGAGGCGCTGGCAAAGAAGCGGGGCCGCTCAACCGCATCCTGGATCGCCATCTGGTGATCGATGACAAAGGAAATTGTCTCCGCCACCGCAGCGATAATGCGGGTCCCGCCGGGTGAACCAAGGGTCATAAAGGGCTTGCCGGAGGGATCAAATACCAGGGTGGGCGTCATGGATGACAGGGGACGTTTCCCCGGTTCCACGGACTGAACGTGTCCCGGTGTAAGCATAAAATCCGCCATGTGGTTATTCATGATGAACCCGCCGCCGGGCACAACCACGGCGGAACCGTAGAAGCCATTAATGCTCTTGGTAACCGCAACCATGTTACCCGCTTTATCCATAACCGCAAAACTGGTGGTTGAACCACTTTCGTATTTTTCCGGACTGGAAGCCGTTGCCGTCAGCATTGCGGTATTGGGATCAAACTTTGCGTAAAGCTCTTTTGCGTAATCCTTGTTGA
Source organism: Spirochaetia bacterium (assembly GCA_025997555.1). GTDB lineage: Bacteria > Spirochaetota > Spirochaetia > Treponematales > Breznakiellaceae > BNUT01. The sequence continues at coordinate 2,756 of BNUT01000017.1, read as the reverse complement.
CAAGGCCATCGAGGGGAACCGAAACAAAATCAGAATCCGCCATGTAGGCGCCGCGGTCGGCAAAGGCGAGGCGCAGGGCCTGGGTCCATGCGTGGACCGATTCGGTTGAATCAATTTCCATACTGCCCATGTCCAGGTTCTCAAGCATGTTAAGTATCTGAATAACATGGGTACCCCCTGAACTTGCGGGAGGGGTTGACTGGATACCGTATCCCCGGTAGGAACCTTTAACCGGTCGGCGTATCTTAACCTCATAATTGGCAAGGTCCTGCACCGTAAGGATACCCCCCGCGTCCTGCACTGCCCCGGCGATCCGCTCCGCAAGGGGACCCTTATAAAACGCGTCCTTCCCTTCCTGTGCAATAAGGCGCAGGGTGGCGCCCAGGTCCGGGTTCTTTATTATCTCCCCTTCCTCATAGGGAAGACCATCATGGGTATAAATCGCCGCCGCTGCGGGGTACCGATTGATCCGCGCCAGATTATCAATAATGGCATTCATAAGATGGAATGTTATTTCATATCCGTTTTCCGCAAGATCAACCGCGGGCTGCATAACCTGTTCCCTGCTGAGTTTTTTGGAACCATAGTTATCAAGGGCATACAAAAGCCCCGCGACTTCACCGGGGGTTCCCGACGCAAGACCGCCCGTCCTGGCCAGTTCAGAGACCGCCTTGCCGCTTTCATCAAGGTACATGGCCGGAGTTGAAGCGCCGGGGGCGGTTTCGCGGAAATCAATTACCACCGCTTCGGGCATATTGACCAGTTTGATGATCATAAAGCCGCCGCCGCCGAGGCCCGATGCGTTCGGCTCCAGCACCCCAAGGGCGAAACCGGTTGCCACTGCGGCGTCCACGGCATTACCGCCGGCTTTAAGAATATCAAGGCCAACCTGGGAAGCGCCCGGCTTTGCCGCCGCAACGACGCCATTGGCGCCCACCGCGCTGCGCCCTTCCTGGGAGACCTGGGGCTTCATGATCGCTTTCTGGCCGGTTTGACAGGCGGCAATTAACACCACCAGAACCGCCAATGAGACAAGCGCCTTTTTCATAATTTCCTCCATAACAAAAAGACTATATCAATACTATGAAAAATTATATGCGATGGTTAAGGGTTTTGTCAATGTTTTTATGTGTTTCTTGACGATATTCAAAAACATCTATATATTGAGCTATATCAATTCCTGATATCGGTGAAGGACAGAAATGGCGGCTATTCAGATAAAGGTTCATAACGGGAACAGTTCACCCATATACCGGCAGATCGCGGATCAGATTACCCAGGGCATTACCATGGGAAACCTGGGGCCCGCTTCCCAGCTTCCCACAGTCCGGGAATTGGCGGCGGAAACGGGCATCTCCCAGGGGACCATAAAGCATGCCTACGATATGCTGGAACGGGAAGGGCTTATCAAAAAAACCCGGGGAAGCGGTACCTTTGTAAACGCCCCCAAAGCGGCGGGATCTGAAAGCGCCAAGGCCCAGGCCATGCGGGCCATCGACACCCTGCTGGACCGGATGCAGGAACTGTCCTTTTCTCCCAGGGAAACCCGGATTTTTATGGAGTTAAAGCTCCGGGAACGGGAAGAACAGATCCGTTCCGTGACGGTTGCGGCGGTGGACTGCTCCCCGGAGGCCCTTTCGGTGATGAGCGGCCAGATTTTGGGGCTCCCCCATACCGAAGTGTACAAATTCCTTCTGGATGATGTCCTTAATACCCCCAAACGCTTCGATCCCGCCACGGATCTGGTGGTAACCACCGCCACCCATTTTGAAGACCTTGCGGGCAAAATGCTGAACGGGCATCAGCCCACCCGGCTGGTCATGGCTATCGCCACCACAACCGCCGTTGAATTGGCCGCCATCCCCCCGGACATCCGGCTGGGCATTATCTGCGCCAGCCGGCGTTTCGCCCGGATCATGCTCCGGGCCTGCGAAGAATACTGCAAGCTGAAACATCCGGTCGCCACAGCCTATTTCGGCGATGGCGAGGAGGTCTCCCGCCTGGTCAAGGAATGCAACCGGCTCCTGCTCCCCCCCAACCACGCCCTTTTCGCCTCCCCGGCGGAAGAATCCCTCATTAAATCCGGCGAACAGGGCCATAAGCCCATCCAGTACCGCTATCAGGTGGAACGGGGTTCCCTGCTCTACCTGGAAGAACAGATCAATAAAATTTATCAGGCCGACCGGCAGAGGGTATAATTTTCCATGGATTTTTCTTGACAAGTAAGATGGTCATTATTATAATCATATAAGAAAATTGATATATATCAATTTTCATTATTGAGTTACTATTTTAAAGAGGATGTCCGATGGAAAAGAAGAAGCTGGTCCTGGGAGTTATCGGCGCCGATGTCCACGCGGTGGGGAACAAGATCCTCTACCACGCCTTTACCGCTGCGGGCTTTGAGGTTATCAATCTAGGGGTCATGGTTTCCCAGGAGGAGTATATTGAGGCCGCCATAGAATCTGCGGCGGATGCCATCCTGGTATCTTCCCTGTACGGTCATGGGGAACTGGACTGCCGGGGCTTTCGGGACAAGTGCGACGAGGCGGGCCTAAAGGGTATTCTCCTCTACGTGGGAGGAAATATCGTGGTGGGGAAACAGGATTTCACGGAAGTGGAAAAACGCTTTAAGGACATGGGCTTTGACCGGGTCTTTGGCCCCGGTACCACCCCGGAAGCGGGCATCGCCGCCCTGAAGGAAGACCTTCACATCGGGTAATAATGGTATGGACGCTATTCTTTTGATCGATTTC